>JBLMXE010000143.1:0-16722 GCA_050257615.1 Chlamydiota bacterium
CAGAGTTTTCCGGCGCCAGGCTAAGACTTCCCCCCAAAAGAGAAGCGAGGAAGCGGCGTGCATCGCGTCGGGGCAACCCACGCTTTCCACCCACGAATGGCAACTCCATCACACGTTCTCAATGACTTAGGCGGCCACCCGGAGTCACGTAAGTTGTTCAAACTACAGGACAAACCAACCCTGAAAAGGCTGGCGTCGGCGGTTCAACTCCGTCCCTGGCCACCATATCTTTGGGTGACTTAGCAGTCCGGTCCGAAGTTTTACGGCCGTGATTTCTCACCTGTGGCCTCTCAGTTCACCATCGCAGAATGAGTTGGGTCGCGCGCCAGCTCGCCACCCTCGCAGAAGGAGAGGCCGGCGCCTCAGCGAAGAGACCTTTCCAGAGCGAGCATGTCTCCCTTCTGCGCGGCAGCGATAAAGGCCTCCAAAAGCCGCCGCTGCTCGCCCGAACTGACGGGTATGCGCCGGCCATCGGCGATATGCTTACGGGCCCGGGAGACGAGCTGGCGGGTGTTTGCTTCCTCCATTTGCAGGATGTCAGCAATCTGGCGGTAGGAGTAATCGAATGCCTCGCGCAGAATATATGCGGCGCGCTCTGCGGGCGAAAGTTTTTCCAGCAGTACCAGCACTGCCCGCCGCAAGGCTTCGCCGCGCTCCGCACCTAATCTGGGATCGCTGCTGGTGTCCACCGGTTCCGGGAGCCACGTCCCGACGCAGGTTTCGCGGCGCGAGCGTAGGGACTGGGCGAGGTTGATACACAGCCGTGTGGTTGCCGTCGCCAGAAATGCCGGCGGGTTCTCCACCAGGCTCCGATTCGTAGACTGCCATCGCAGCCAAACGTCTTGCACTATATCCTCGGCTTCCGCGGCACTTCCAAGCATGTGGTAGGCGAGCCCGAACAAACGAGGACGCACGCTGAAAAAAGCTGAAAGGCCATCGTTATGTTGACTGGCCTCTATTTCAAAGCGATGGGACGACGCGGTATGTGGTCGAGGTTCTCCTACCCCATGTTTACACCTGACCCTCTTGCGCCCAAACCTCGGAACAATGTGACGTGGATGGGCCCTTCGGAAGTAAAAAAAGGTTATGCCGAGGCACATTTTCGTGTCAAGCGGAGCTGCAAGCGATGCGGACGTGACATCGCTTCAGTCAATAACATTTGTGCTATTCGAAATCCAGCAAACGCGGTTCGTAAAAATCGCGGGGTGATCCGTCACCCTTTTGTCCACAGCGAATGGGACATCATGTCACAAAACGGTGCGGCCTTCGGTCTTAGCAGGTATGACCGGCAGATGCGAAAAAGTGCCGGTCAAAAGTGAAGGAGACAATGATGAAAATCGTGGTGATCGGTGGCACTGGGCGCATTGGATCAAAGGTTGTCAACAAGCTTCGCGAGCACGGACACGAGGCGGTAGCGGCATCACCCGATACGGGGGTAAACACTCTCACGGGCGAAGGACTGGCGGAAGTGCTGAAAGGCGCCTCGGTAGTAGTTGATGTATCAGACTCTCCCTCCTGGGAGGACGCAGCAGTTCTGAAGTTCTTCGAAACATCAACCCGTAACCAACTTAAGTATGAGGCGGCCGCAGGCGTAGGACATCATGTCGCGTTGTCCGTGGTGGGAACCGACCGGCTGTCCGAAAGCGGTTACTTCCGCGGGAAGATCGCCCAGGAGAAACTGATCAGAGAATCTTCCATCCCCTACACCATCGTGCACGCGACGCAGTTTTTCGAGTTTCTCAAGGGCCTCGCCGACTGGTCCATGGTCGGCGACAAGGTGCATTTGCCTCCGGTGCTCTTCCAGCCGATGGCCGCCGCCGATGTCGCCAGTGGCGTAGCCAGGGTCGCGGTAGACCCGCCGGCAAACGGCATCGTCGAAATCGGAGGCCCGGAACAGTTTCGCCTGGATGAACTGGTCCGGCGGCGTTTGGCCTCGCTCAGAGATCCACGCGAGGTCGTCTCTGATCCAAACGCACGCTACTCTGGAGCGAAGATCAGTGAGAAAACACTACTTCCAGGTAAAAACGCGCGACTCGGCGAGACCCGTGTCGAAACCTGGATGACTCAGTCCGCAGCACAAAAGGCTGCCTGAAGATTTTCCGCGTCCCTAACGTTGGCCTACCAACTAACACACAGGCACATGAGCCGGCGTCGTTCAAGCGAAAGGTTGATGTATGACGTTCACAAAAGTAATTCTGGCGCTAGCATGCCTCATGTCGTGCACACTGGTTGCTCAGGAGGCTAAGGTAACGCAGCTCATGTCGAAAGACCTGACAAAGTTTCCTGGCAAAGAAGCCGTGATGATCACCGTGGAATATCCGCCAGGCAGTTCGGACCCAATACATCGCCACAACGCATATGCCTTTGTTTATGTGCTGGAAGGCTCGATCATAATGCAGGTGAGAGGTGGGAAAAAAGTGACTCTGGTGCCTGGTCAGACCTTCTACGAAGGCCCGAATGATGTCCACGTTGTTGGGCGGAACGCAAGCCAAACCAAACCAGCGAAATTTGTCGTGTTCCTGGTGAAAGACAAAGGCGCTCCGATACTGGTGCCCGCCAAATAAACATAAAACTGCGAGCAGTTACGTCCGCACAAACTTAAGGAGAAATTCCTATGAGCACGATTACGGTGAAAGATGGCACGACGATCTATTACAAAGACTGGGGCAAGGGCCCGGTCGTCACCTTTTCGCACGGATGGCCGCTGAATGCGGATGCATGGGACGGCCAAATGCTTTTCCTTGCCCAAAATGGGTTCCGCGCGGTGGCACACGACCGGCGGGGCCATGGCCGCTCGAGCCAGGCTTCGTCTGGGAATGAGATGGACGGATACGCCGACGACCTGGCAGCCGTCATCGAGGCACTTGACCTCAAGGATGTCACTCTTGTAGGTCACTCCACGGGCGGAGGCGAAGTTGCGCGCTACATCGGACGCCACGGCACCAAGCGGGTCGCTGCGGCGGTATTGATTGCCGCGGTGCCGCCGATCGTGGTGAAGACCGCCGCCAATCCCGAGGGACTTCCGATGGAAGTGTTTGACGGATTGCGAAGCAGTCTCGCCAAGGATCGTTCACAGTTCTACAAAGACTTTGCCGTAATGTTCTATGGCGCCAATCGGCCAGGCGCGAACGTCTCGCAGGGAATGCTGGACCAGTTCTGGCTGTGGAGCATGCAGGCCGGCCTAAAGAACGCCTACGACAGCATCAAGGCATTTTCTGAGACCGACTTTACCGAGGACCTCAAGAAATTCGATGTCCCTACGCTGGTCATGCACGGTGAGGACGACCAGGTGGTGCCGATAAAGGATTCAGCAAAGAAATCGGCCAGGCTGATCAAGGGGGCGCAGGAAATTTACTATCCGGGCAGGCCGCACGGCCTCACGGCCACACACCAGGACGAAGTCAACGCCGACCTGCTGAAATTTCTCAAGTCGGTGCAGCAAGCTCGCAAGGCAGCAGCCTGAATTCTTGCGCTCGGCAGACCATCGCATTTTTTCGCCGGTCTGCCGGGCGCGAAGCTTCCTCTTGCCCCAGGCAGAGTCTTTCGCGATCCCCAGACATCGCTGCAATCCATGCCCCTGCCAACCTGGTTGAAGAGCAAGGTGATGAAAGGCACGAAACTGATTAAAAGGGGACTTGCGCCTGGCGGAGCTGTGGCATAATGCGGCATCCTCGTTTCGGAGGCAGCCATGCCGAATCACGCGGTAGCGCTCAAAGTGACTCCCTGCCTCAGCATCGAATGCAAGTTCTGGCTGGACGACCAGGGCTGGAACGGACGAGCCGAGGAGTTAGGAATTGGCATTCAGGCGGAGACCTTTGCCCAGGCAAAAGCCGACATGGAACTGGCGCTGGGCAAGCATCTGGAGTCGCTGCTGCATAACAACGGCGCAAGCCGGGAGCGGGCGGCCTCGGCCGCGTGAGGCTTCTGCTTCAGAGAACCAGTGTCAGAAGTGTCCGGGAGTTTTACCGGGCATCGCCGGCCGCGGCGACGTAAACCCCCAAGCCGATCATAGCCAGGCCTGAGACCATGCGCTGACGCCGGATGAGCCGGGTACTGCGCCGCAGCCTGCCGCCCAGCGCGCCCGCCAGAAAGGCCACGGCAATATCCGCAGAAGTGTTCAAGGTCACGGAAATGACTCCCAAAGTCACGAACTGGGCGAAAACGTGGCCGCGCTCGGGATGAATGAACTGCGGAATGAAGGAGAGAAAGAAGAGGGCGGTTTTCGGGTTCAGAACTTCGGTGGCAATGCCCTGGCGAAAAGTTCCGGCTGGCTTGAGCAGAGAGGCGTCTGTCAGGCTGGGGTTGAGGTCGCGAGATCGGATCATGCGAATGCCCAGATAAACCAGATAGGCGGCGCCGGCATATTTGACCACCGCGAAGGCGAGGGCGGAGGCAGCCAGAATAGCCGAGACGCCCAGGGCGGCGGCAAAGACGTGAAACAGGCCGCCCAGCAGAGTGCCACCAGCCGAGAGAATTCCATCGCGGCGCCCGCCGGCAAGGGTGCGGGTGAGCACATAAAAGATGCCTGGCCCAGGAGTGACTGCCAGTACCAGGGCGGCGGCAAGAAACAAGCCAAAACTGTGCATCGGCAGCATGAAACGCCTCGGAGGCGCAGTATAGCATCGGGCTCCGCGCTTAGGTTCAGTGGGAGGCCGTGGCGGGCGCGGCTACTGCTGGCGCCAGTTCGACGATCTGCAGGTGGAATAACCGGCGCAATGCTCAGTCAGAGGTTTCTTAGCGCACCAACGCGCGCACTCCCCAGGTGGCAGCGATGCCGAAGGCCAGGAGGAAACTCAGGCCGATAGCGCGCCCGCCCAGTGTGCTCTTGCTCCAGCCCTGGAGCACGGCCACCAGTCAAACCACGAAGAGGACGACGGCGAGGCCGCCAAGCAGCTTAATCCACATAACTGTCTCTCCCTAGCGACATCAGTAGCTTGGCATCTGCCGGCGCCTGGAAAAAGTTCAGCGATCACCGAAGCCGGTGACGGCAGGGTAAGCCTTTTCATCGCCCGGACGCAGAGGACGCCGAGTTGATCAACTGGTGACAACCGCGTGTGCAGGTGACGATCGTAATCTCGACGTATTACCCAGGGGGGCGAAAACATAGGGTTGCATCCCAAAGTTGGACTCCGTCCCAGGGATTGGACGACCCAGAACCAGCCAGGCCAGGAAAGGACAATGAAGGCACTCATGCGAAGCTTCGCCTTGGCTTCTGCAGTCGCAGGCCTCATTGTGCTGACCTGCCTGAAGGCAACAGCCGCCCCGGGGAACTCCAATATTGCCACCGTTGCCCTGGCTGCCCAGTTGAATGAGTCGCTGACGGTGAGCTTGATCTCCGGTACCAGCATCAATTTCACGTTGGCGCCCAATACCGCGGCCAACAGCGGGAACGCGAGTACCACCATCACAACTTCCTGGTCACTGAAGCCGGGGAGAAACAATATCGCGATCTGGGCCTACTTCGTGAGCGCCACCGCGGCCCTGAACCCGGTGAGCGTAGGCAACAGCTTCACCATTCCTTCGGCGGCGGTGAAAATCCAGGTCAACGCTGCGGGGGCCTTCAATCCCTGCAGCAACGTGAGTCCGTTCAACGCGGCCGCGTCCGGGCTGCGGATCGGGATAACCAGCATCACCGGCAACAAGAACAGCGTGGGGACGCGCACCGATACGCTCAATTATCAGATTGACACCACAGTGGTGCCGCAGTTGCCGGCAGATACCTACACCGGCGTGCTCAACATTCAGGCGCAGACGACGCCGTAGAGCTCTTAACCAGGACAAGAGGCGGGCAAATTGATGATTCGCAGGATGACAGGGAAGAAGTGGGGAAGGGCAGGGCGGCTGTTGCTGGTGGTGTTCGGCGTGGCCATGGCAGCAAGTGCGGTGTCGCAGGCGCAGACGGTGCGTCCGCTGATTGACGAGAACGTGGTCAAAGCGCCGGGCAAGAAGGCGAGCGGCAAAATCGAATACTACAACGACTCGTTGCAGCCCCTGAACGTAACCCTGGAGGCGAGGAGCTTCACGGTATCCGATACAGGCAATATTTCCTATCGGCCGCTGGATAGCGACATCCATTTGAAGCTCTCGGAGATGTCGTTCCGCATCCCGCCGAAGCAGAGCCATTACGTCTTCTATCAGGCTTGGTCTGACAAGCTGCCGGTGTGGTGCGTGCTGTACGCGGCCTTTTCCGGGTTTCGGCAGCGCACGCCGGAAGGATTCATGATCCAGGTGCAGCTGCCGCACACCATTTATCTGCTGCCCAAACGGCGGCTGCAGAAAGGGGAACTGAAGATCGTGCGGGCGCAGTACCTGCCGCAAACCAAGAAAGTGGTGGTTCGCGTGGCCAACGGGGGGGAGGCTTTTGGGCGGGTGCTGGAGGCGGACGTGCAGGGGCGCAAGGCCAAGGCCACAGAAGGCGGATTTCCGTTGTTTCCCAACAGCGAGCGGCAGGTGGAGATTCCCTGGCAAGCGGCCAGCCTGCCGGGGAAAGTGGTGCTGCACTTCGATCGTTTCACAATGGAAACGGAGGTTCAGAGCGCGGCGCCGTGATGCCGGCCAGGAAAAATGCGCCAGCTCCCCACTTCGCTCGCCGTGGCTGCGGCCGTTGGGCTGCTGTGGCTGGGGTGCGCCCCGTTGTGCTGCGCGCAGCTGATCACGGTGGGGGGAGGATCCTCCGACCTCTATGACGCCAACGGCGCCTCCATCCAGGTGCAGAGCGGCAGCTATCAAGGTTACCTGGGGGCGGGCGAACTAGGGGGCAATTTTCTTCTCGGCACCCGCGCCTCCACCAAGCTGGAGGGGGGAACACTGAGCGCGGGCGACGAACCCATCACCCTGGACCTGCCCACCGATATCTTCAACACCAACCAGTACCTGCTGGCTCGCGGAGCTTCCTTCAGCACGCAGCGCCAGGGCTACAACCTGATGGTGTTTGGCGGGGCGACGGCGGTGGGGGGCGGCACTCCTTTTTTTCAGGCGGCCACGGCGGACACACCCGCGGGCATGATCTTCGTGGACAAAGCGGTCAGTGACCACCTGCACTTCTATTCGCGTGAAGTGTTTTCGGAACAGCAGACCTCCATCAACGGCTTCAGCTTCCAGCTGAGCCCGGGAATTTCGATGGGGGCGGCCGCCGGCATCGGCTCCAACCAGGGTTACGGGGCCACCAGCCTGGAGATGAAGCTGACCTGGCTGGAGCTGAAGGCGGCCTACATCGGAGCGGGCGACCGCTTCCGGCGGGTGATCGTGCAGCAGCCCATCAACTCCGAGTACACGGGGGCGAACGTGCTGGCGACCGTCAAGCCGCACCGGGGCGTCGTCATCGTGGCCGGGCATCAGAATCTGCTGCAGCCGCAATACGACACCAGCCTGCCCTTCGTGCGCGCCACGGTGAACCAACTGCAGGGGGGATTCGACTTCCGCCAGTTTCGCTGGGGTGGCGGCCTGTTCCAATCTTTTCTGCAAGGACAGGAGACCACGGGCCAGGCGCTGTGGGCGGACCGGCCGGTGACGCACTGGCTGGATACGGGCATCAACTACTTCCGCAGCCGGTCCCAGACGGACAAGCAGGTGACCAGCATGATTTCCGGAATCCTGCGGGAAACGCTTTCACCGCGGCTCAGCCTGCTGCAGATCATCGGCTCCTCCCAGGGGCAGACGACGGTGTCGTTTGGCGGCAACTATTTTTCCAATCGCTTTACTGTGGGGGTGGATTACCAGACGGTGTACGTCCCGTTTTTGGCGCAGCCCTTCAAGCAGGGAATGGCGGTCACCTTGCAGCTGCGGCCCTTCGGCGGCATCGAACTGGACGGACAGAGCTTTCTGGGGCCGGACGGCAAGACCAGATACACGGCTTCAGGCAGCAGCATTCTCTCGGGGGCATCGCGCTTTTTTGGCATAAACGGCAGCAGCGGCTATCGGCTGCCCAAGTACGTGATCCGCGGGCGCGTGGTGGATGAGCGCGGCCACCCCATTCCCGGTGCGGCGGTGCGGGTGGATGGACAAGTACTTCTAACCAACGTCGCGGGAGAGTTCTTCGTGCGCAAGAAACGGGGCGGGACTTATTCCTTGCAGGTCTCATTTGACGACTTTGTGAATCCATTGCCCTACCAGGTGGTTTCCTGTCCGGCGACGGTGACGGCCATGCGGGAAGAAGTGGCCAGCGAGGTGTTGCTTACGCTGCGCCGGTTCAGCAAGGAGTCAGCGAAGTAGGGTCTAGTAGCCCAGGTCGCGCAGGGTGAGGGAGACGGTGAAATCGCTGGCTTGGCCGGCGGGAAGATCGTTGAAGACAATCTCCAGCGTGGTACGCAGCGGCTGGTTGAGCGAGAAGAATTCGCGGCCGTAATTTCTGGCCGCCGCCAGGGCGAGAGACGGCTG
Organism: Chlamydiota bacterium; assembly: GCA_050257615.1. Lineage (GTDB taxonomy): Bacteria > Acidobacteriota > Terriglobia > Terriglobales > Acidobacteriaceae > JAICWP01. The sequence continues at coordinate 8,377 of JBLMXE010000143.1, forward strand.
GCCGCGCATGGGTATGCGGCGGGCTACAAGGCCGGGAGCACCTAGATAGACTGAACCTCTGCGGTTGCCGCCCTGCAATTGAGCCTGCACCACAAAACTGCGGGTGTTGGCCGCCAGGGAGAGAGGGATGCGCACCACGGCGCTGCGGCCATGTCCGCGCAGTTGGCCGCGAATCATCAGGGTTCCGTGGCCTGGTCCTTCCACCCGCAAACTGCCGGTCGCACCTGTCAGGGTAGCGGGCGCTGCTTGCAAAGAGAAGGTCGCCGGCATGGTGGCGACCATCATGACCTGGGCAGGAGCAGAGTTTTTGGCCGCCTGAGCCGGCAAGACGCCAAGACCAGCCAATGCCAGAGTGATGGCAAAGCGCCGCGCCTCCCGGAATGGTGCGAGTTCTGGCACCACCCCCCAAACACAGCAGGAGGCTGGCCACGGCGGCCGATCCTTGCCTATCACCGCAACTCTCACTCTTCCTATAACTTACAGCGCTTTCCGAAAAGACCTGCAGGACCACCGCTGCCCGGTTGTGTTCATGATTTGCACAATAATTCCAAGTTCAGGAAAGCCGCTGTAACCAATTTTTAACCTGATGTTTACAACCCCGTAATCTGCCTTCTATAGATTGCAGCCGTACACCCGTAAAGGTATTGGCTATTTGTGGCTTGGAGGCTGGTCTGGGTGAAAACCCGATGACGAATTTTCAGGAGAGCGGAAGAATGAAACTGCAATCGCGTCTGTTCTGGGTAGTGCTCGCAGGGTTTGCGGTGTTGGCCGCCGGCTGTCAGTCGAATTCCGCGGGCGGCGCCAATGAGACGGTCAGCCTGGTGGGAGCGGGCAGCACCTTTGTTAATCCCATCATGACCCGGTGGACAGCCAATTTTCAGCAAGCCCACCCCAACGTGCAGATCAACTATCAATCCATCGGCAGCGGCGCCGGCATTCAGCAGGTGAAAGCAGGAACGGTGGATTTCGGGGCCAGTGACGTGGCACTGGATGATGAAAAGCTGAAGGACATGCCGGCGGTCATACAGGTTCCGGAAAGCGCCGGGCCGGTATGCATCACCTATAACCTGCCGGATCTGAAAGAGCCGCTGAAACTCACCGCCGAGACGCTCTCCGGCATTTACCTGGGGACGATCCAGAAGTGGCACGATCCCGCCATCATGAAGACCAACCCTGGAGTTAAGCTGCCGAACGCCGCCATCGCGGTGGTGCATCGCTCGGACGGCAGCGGCACGACCGGTATTTTCACCACCTACCTGGCCGCGGTGAACCCAGATTGGGCGAAGAAAGTAGGTGCGAGCATTTCCGTGAACTGGCCGGTGGGGCTGGGCGGGAAAGGCAGCGAAGGCGTGACCGGAGTGGTGAAGCAGACGCCAGGAGCGATTGGCTACGTGGAGTTGAACTATGCCACAGAAAATCATCTTCCGGTGGCGGTGATCGAGAATAAGGCCGGCAAGTTTGTTGCGCCCAGCGCGGCCGGCGCTACCGCTGCTATTGATGCCGCCAAAGATGTGCTGTCTCAGGATGTGCGCAAGCCGATTGTGGATCCGCCTGCAACGGCGCCGGAGGCTTACCCCATCAGCGGCCTCACCTTCCTGATCATCCCCAAAGACGGAGCGGACCGCGCCAAGCGGCAGCAGTTGAAGGATTTCGTGCAGTATATCGTGGGCGACGGGCAGCAGCTCTCACAGGGCTTGGACTACTCGCCGCTCCCTTCTTCGCTTTCCTCGCTGGACCAGAATTTGCTTTCGCAAATGACCGCCGCCGGCGCCCCGCTCAAATAGGGCGCCGGTTTTCTCCAAAACCTGTAACCGAAAATTCATGCGCGCGTAATACCGCTGTAACTCGGCGAAATTAGAACTGCAGCCAAGTGAAGCATCGCAGGCAGCACGACTTAGCGCAGTTGGCGAAGAAATCATGAACCGACAGGAGCAGAAAAGCACACTATGAAGCCCGTTCTGAGGTGGTGCGCAGTAGTACCGCTGTTGTCCGCGCTGCTGTTTGCGCAGAGCAACAGTCCGGCCACACCGGCACCTGACACCAGCAAGACGCCGGCGAAAATTACAGAAAAAGATGTCAAGGAGCTGCGCGAGGCGCTGGCCGCGCAGCAACAGCAGATTGCCGCACAACAGCAGCAGATCAGGCAGCAGCAGGAAATGCTGGAGCGGCTGAGTCAGAAGCTGCAGCAGAATCAAAGCGGGAGCCAGCCGCAGCAGCCGAAGCAGGCGGCCACTCAGCCGGCGCACCAGGCGCCGAACCTCGGGGAAGTGGCAAGCACCACCCCTATGATCCCGGCGGGGGCAGCGACCTCGACCTCCTCGACCCCGAAGATTGCCGAGGTGTCAGAGGGGCAAGCGGCGGGCAAGGGTGAGAAACAGCAAGCCAGCGACTCCATTGAGCTGGCCAGCGGCAAGATAAAGATTGGCGCCCTGGCCTACGCCGATTACGCCTATTACTACAACACCGGTTTCGGCCCGCAATTCCTGACCCAGACCAACTACGCTGGCGCGGGTAATGATAACTATAGCGCCTTCGAAGTAAGCCGGACCTACCTCAACATGGTTTACAGCCCCAATGACTTCATCAGTTTCCGCATCACTCCCAACATCTATCGTCAGTTTGCAACCGCCAGCAACGATAAGGTGGGCAAAGTGAGCGGGGTTCCCGCTTCGGCCGACGGCAACCTGACGCTGCGCCTCAAGTATGGGTATGCGGAAATGAATGCCTTCCGGGGCAGCCAGGCTTTCCACGATGACAACCTTCGCTTCGGCCAGCAGATGAATCCGCTGGTGGACTGGGAAGAAGGCCTGTACGGCTATCGCTACGTGAATTTGACGCCGTGGAACTACCTCAGTTTGAGCTCCACTTACACGGGCGCCTCCATCAACGGCCCCATTAAGTTCAATGGCAAGCAGTACATTGACTACCAAATCGGTGTCTTCAACGACGCCAACTTTCACCAGTTCAACCAGTCGGAGACGAAGACCGGAATGGCGCGCCTCTCCTTCTACCCCTTTGGCGCTTCGTCCAAATATGAAGGACTTGGGTTAACCGGCTTTGTGGACTATGGGTACGGCAATGTTCCGCCGGACACCTCTAACCACGTGGTTATGCGCACTGCCGCTCTGGCCCATTACACCAGCCCGCATAACGGGTACCAATTGGCGTTCGAGTACGACTTCGGACGCAACGCCTTCAGCTTGGGGAACCTTTTCTCCGGTGCCGGGCCGCAGGACGCCTTTGGCTTGGGCATCACTCCCTATGCCGGCATGACTGACCTAGCCGGCTCCGTACTGGCGGGTACACACACCCAGCAGAAAGGGTTCGACTTTTTCGGTCACGCGGACATCCCGCAAACAAAATTCACGCTGTTCGGGATGTATGAATTCTTTCAGCCCAACACCAACATCCCTAGCGATCCGCTGGACTTCCACCGCTTCATCGTGGGCATTAACTATACCTACAACAAGCACTTGCGTTTTGCTGTAGACAGCCAGAATGTGCTCTACGCACGTAGCCAGTTCACGTATCCTGCCAGTTCTATTGCCCAGTTCGATCCAAAACTGGCAGCGGCTAATCCGGGTGGCATTCCCAACGCGGTTCCACCGGATGTGCAGGCCATTTTCCTGAACATGGAATTTTCGTTTTAACGAAGGGCCCGAACAGGCGTCCGGTCAACCAGCCGGCGCCTGTTTTACTTCGAGAGTCAGGAGTCGGTAGTCAGCAGTGGCCACAGGGTAGCTAGTAGTTGGTGGGTACAACCAACTACCAGCTACTAACTACCAACCACCCCGACTCCTGACTCCCGACCCCTGACTCCCGGTTTTGGACTGTAACATTCCTGTAACAAAACTCTGTTAGGTTGAGCGCAGGAATCCATGGGTATTCCACGTCTCACCGCACGCCCGCCGCGCCCCCGGGAAGTGAAACCGGCGGAGGCCCCAAAGTTGTCCCCGCCTGGGCATGGGGCCCACCGGCAAGCTGTTGGTGTGCGGGCAGATAGCAGGCTGGCGGACGAGGCTTTCCGTTATGCCATGATCGCCTGTGGTCTGAGCGTGGCGGTGGTGCTGGGGCTCATTCTCTACGAGCTAATCGTCAACTCCAGTCTCTCCCTGCACCAGTTTGGCTGGAAATTCTTCATCGGCCAGACCTGGGACCCGGTCAACGAGGTCTTTGGCGCGCTGCCCTTCATTTACGGCACGATTGTGTCTTCCATTGTGGCCCTGGTAATCGCAGTTCCGCTGGGAGTGGGCGTAGCCGTATTCATCACGGAAATGTGCCCGCGGGGCCTGCGTGGGATTCTTTCCTTCTCCACTGAGTTGCTGGCAGCGATTCCCAGCGTGATTTACGGCTTGTGGGCCATATTTGTACTGGTGCCCATCCTGCGCGTGTACATCGAGCCGCCTCTGATGCGCTACCTGGGCTGGACAGGGCTGTTTGAAGGGCCGGCCTATGGGATCGGCATGTTGGCCGCAGGCGCGGTGCTGGCCATCATGGTGGTGCCCATCGTTTCTTCGCTGACGCGGGAGGTGCTGAGCGCGGTGCCGCGCAACCAGCGCGAGGCGGCGCTGGCCCTGGGCGCCACCCGCTGGGAGATGATTCGCATCGGGGTGTTGCGCAACGCACGCGCCGGAATTCTGGGCGCGGTCATCCTGGGACTAGGGCGGGCGCTGGGCGAAACCATGGCGGTCACCATGGTGATTGGCAACCGCCCGGAGATTGCCAAGTCGCTGCTGGCGCCGGGCTACACCATGGCCAGCGTAATCGCCAATGAGTTCACGGAAGCGGCGGGCAATCTTTATCTGAGCGCGCTGGTGGAGATTGGCCTGGCGCTGTTCCTGGTGACGATTGTGGTCAACGCGCTCGCCCGCCTGCTGGTGTGGAGCGTGACGCGCGGTCTTCCAGCGAGGGTCCATGCGCAGTGAAAAGGCCGTGATCGCGGACCGCATTGGCTGGGGCCGCCGGCTGAAAGACCACTTATTCACGGTGCTGGCGGTAGCCGCCGTGTTGCTGGTCCTGCTGCCGCTGGCCGCCATTTTCGTGGATCTGGTGCAGCGCGGAATCGGTTCCATCAATCTGGCTTTTCTGACCCAAACCCCCAAGCCGGTGGGCGTGCCCGGGGGCGGCATGGCTAACGCCATTCTGGGCACGGGATTGATCCTGGGCATTGCCAGCGCCATCGGGGTGCCGCTGGGCGTCGGCGCCGGGGTATTTCTTTCCGAGTACGGGCGGAACCGGTTCGGGGATGCCATCCGCTTCACCGCCGACGTGCTCAACGGAGTCCCCTCCATTGTGATCGGCATTGTGGCCTACTCCCTGGTGGTATTGCGGCAGAAGCACTTTTCGGCGCTGGCCGGAGGCGTGGCCCTGGGCATCATGATGATTCCCACCATCACGCGGGCGACCGAGGAAATGCTGCTGCTGGTGCCGGTCTCGGTGCGCGAGGCGGCGCTGGGGCTGGGAGTTTCACGCTGGCGCACTACGCTTTCCATCACCTTGCGCACGGCTGCGGCCGGCATCGTAACCGGCATCATGCTGGCCTTCGCGCGTGTGGCCGGCGAGACCGCGCCCTTGTTGTTTACCGCCTTTGGCAGCCAGTTCTGGAGCGCCAATATTGACCGGCCCATCGCGGCGTTGCCGCTGCAGATCTTTGTGTATGCCATTTCGCCCTATGATGAGTGGCACCGGCAGGCGTGGGCGGGAGCGCTGGTGCTGATTGCGCTCATCGTGGGCACCATCGCGGTGGTGCGCCTGGTGGCCAGCCGCGGCCTGATGAAGGGGACGGCATAGCATGGGCGTGGGCATCGAAGTCGAAGGGCTGAATGCCTGGTTCGGGGCCACGCAGGCGCTGCACGACATCGCCATGCACATTGCCCCCAACCATGCCACCGCCATCATTGGTCCCTCCGGATGCGGCAAATCCACCTTTGTGCGCTGCCTGAATCGCATGCACGAGACCTTGCCGGAGACGCGCGTGACCGGCAAAGTGCGCATCGGCGACATGGAGGTGTACGGCAACGGCACGCCGGCGGTGCAGGTGCGCCGCCACGTGGGCATGGTGTTCCAGAAACCGAATCCATTTCCCGCCATGTCCATCTACGACAACGTGGCTGCCGGCCTGAAGCTGAACGGCTTTCACGACAAGGGCAAGCTGGATGAAATTGTGGAACGCTCGCTGCGCATGGCCGCGCTTTGGGATGAGGTGAAGGACGCGCTCAAGAAAAAGTCGGGCGCCAGCCTTTCCGGCGGGCAGCAGCAGCGGCTGTGCATCGCCCGCGCTCTGGCGGTGGAGCCCAACGTGCTCCTGATGGACGAGCCGGCTTCGGCCCTGGATCCCATTTCCACAGGGAAAATCGAGGACCTTATCTTCCAGCTGAAAGAGAATTACACCATCGTAATCGTCACCCACAACATGCAGCAGGCGGCGCGAGTGGCGGAATTTACCGGATTTTTCCTGCTGGGCAAGCTGATCGAATTCGACAAGACGGAAAAAATCTTTACTAATCCCTCGGATAAGCGTACAGAGGATTACATTACAGGCAGGTTTGGCTGATGCGCACACGATTCCAGCTCGGGCTCGACGAACTGCGGGAAAAGCTGCTCAAAATGGGAGGCATGGCGGAGCAGGCGGTGGACCGGGCTTGCCAGGCGTATCGCGAGCGCGACCTCACGCTGTGCCACCGGGTGCTGGAGAACGAGTCGCTGATTAACGCCGCCGAGCGCGAGATTGACGGCATCGCTCTGGACCTGCTGGCCATGCAGCAGCCCATGGCCATTGACCTGCGCTTCATCCTGGCAGTGGTCAAAATCAATGCCGACCTGGAGCGCGTGGGCGACCAGGCGGTGAACATCGCCGAGCGGGTGATGGACATGATGGAGCTCCCCCCGGCTGAGCTGCCGGTGGACGTGCCGCGCATGGCCTCGGCGGCGGCAGCCATGGTGCAGCGCGCGCTGGAGTCGTTCATCGAAGGCAAAGCGGAGCTGGCACAGGCGGTGCTGGAAATGGACAACGTCGTGGACCGCATGCGCGACGAGGCCTTCATTTCGCTGGTGCGCACCATGAACCAGAATCCCGCCATAACCCGCCAGGCTCTGGATGCGCTGCTGATTGCGCGCAACCTGGAGCGGGTGGCCGACCACGCCACCAACATTGCTGAAGACGTGATTTTCTGGGTGCGCGGTGCCGACGTGCGCCACTCTTTCGGCGTGCAGTCCACTCTGGGTGGCGCCAGCTGAGGGACCCGCCGGCCGGCTAAAACTGCCGCCGGCGACCATCCTCGTCCTCTCCACGCGCATCGTTTGTGACCATGGCCAACGAGGAAAAACCTCCGGCCGATCTGCGGAATTACGCCCGCAACCTTTCCCGTGGGGCGGAACGAGCGGGAAAGCAGGCCCAGCAAATGGTCCGGCAGGTCAGGAGCCTGGAGTCCGACATGAGAAAGACGGAGGCGAACCTGAGGGCCACGCAGAGAGCCCTGCAGCAGACGGAGAGAAAGGCGCACCGCCTGCATCGCAAACTGCGGCGGCAGATACTCCCTCCGGGAAACTAGGATTTCATCTGATATCTAAAGGTATCACTGGCAACCTCCGGATGCGTGTCTGCCTCTTATCCTGCAAATCCCAGCTATCGCTGCTCGGCGCCGAATGATCGTTCAGCGACATGCACGAAAAGAGGTTTCTCGTGCCACCTCCGGCCAACATTCTTATCGTGGACGACAACAGCCTTACCCTGCTGACTTTGACCCGCATCCTGGAACAGCACGGCTACTCGGTGTTGGGTGCCGCCAACGCGAGCAGCGCGCTGCAACTGGCGCAGGCCAAGCCGGTGGACCTGGTGCTCATGGACTACCATCTGCCCGATGGCCAGGTGAAACTGGGCCCGACCCTGAAACGGCTGCGGCCCACGCTGCCCATTGTGGTGTTTTCCGGCGATCCCGACGCCGCACAGGCGGCCGATTTCGCGGATTTGTTATTGCCCAAGCCGCAGGAACCGGAAACGCTGATGGCGGAAATCCGGCGACTAGTGGAACGAGCGCGGAGGCGGGTGGCGTAGCGAAAGCGTGTGAAGCAAGTGCTCACAGCTTTTTCGCAACCCACGGTTGACACGCGCTGCCGCGTGCTCTATTCTGCTCCCCGCATCAGGAGTGGCTCGGCCCAGCGCCGGGCCCGGCAACCGGGCAAGGAGACGCCGCGGTGCCACGAGTGAGACCCACTCGATGTGCGGAACGCGAGTTCCGAACTAAAGTCTCCTGCGATATCGCCGCCTGATGCAGGCGGCGTTTCCATTTGTGGCGAACTCCTGATGCCAAGGAGAGCGCCTGCATGTTTCCACAGGGCCTGGACCGC
>JBLMXE010000144.1:0-6871 GCA_050257615.1 Chlamydiota bacterium
TGGCTGTTGGCTTTTAGCTGTCAGCTATCAGCCGTCAGCTCTCAGCCAGTTCTCAGAATATCAAACCGCGGCTGTCGTCTTTTGACGAGTGTGCCTGAGAACTGAAAACTGAAAGCTGAGAGCTGATAGCTGACAGCCAACGACCAACGACGGCTACTTCCCCAACAACGGAAAGTGACTCGCCGCCCCCATGAAGAACAGCAGCGGCAGCGTCAGCCAGGCGCTGATTTGCGAAACCAAATAAGCCTGCCGGCTCATACGCTGCGCTTTTTCCGGCATGGGCGTGCCCTGCTCGGCGAAAGCGCGCGTCCACAGAATGATGCGCTTCTGAATGCGCCAGACAATGCCCCACACGTTCAGCAGCAGCATCCAGCCAATGCCGCCGCCAATGCCGATAGCCAGCAGGCGGTTGCTCTCCCAGCCATGATTGTTGAAGTGAACGTAAAGATAGCTGGCAACGGCCACGTCAATGGCCACCAGCAAACCTAACACCAGACCATTGTTGAGCAGCCCCTTCAACGGCATGACCAAGCCGTTCTCAATGGCGAATGCGACGGTCCAGATCAGGAAGAAGCTCCAGATGGCCACGCCCGGCGAAGCTTGCGCGTTGCGTGCATCGGCGCCCACAATCATCATCCAGTAGGCGATGCCGGCCAGCACCGTCACCAGGGCGCTCCAGCGGAACCACCACAGGGCGCGGCTCATCAAGGCGGGCGCCACCTTGACCCGGGCGCCCGCATCCACCTGCTTCATGACCGGGTTGCTCACCAGGTTGAAGAAGTAGAGCAGGCCGATCCAGGTGATGCCGGCCAGAAAATGGATCCAGCGCAGGATGATCTGGGTGGTGGCTGTGGAACCGGGGGTGATTAGTTCAGCCAAGGTAGCGATCAGGGGGGTCATCATGGAATCTCCCAGCTTCCGGCGCGGGCCGCCGGAGCAGCCGATTGTATAGGTTTTGCCGGGGATGGGGCGAGGTTGAAAACTACCGCCTAACCCCGTATCGTACATGTGTCCCGTGCGGACTGGCTTGATGCTTGCCGGCGGGATGGCAGATTTCGTCCACGCGCGCGATTCCCCGTTTTTTCGTCGCCACGAGGACTGGCAGGTTTTGAGCAAAAGGAGATCGGCAGATGGAAAGCAAGCCGGCGCAAAACATCCAGGATTCTTTTCTCAATACGGCGCGCAAGGATAAAACTCCCATTACTCTTTATCTGCTCAGCGGGGTCAAGCTGACGGGCCGTATCCGTTCCTTCGACAAATATTCCCTGGTGCTGGAAACCGGCAACCAGGAGCAACTCATCTTCAAGCACGCTATTTCCACGGTGGTCATGCCCAAAACCGTTCACGTGGAGCGTCCGGCGACGGCTGGGGCCGAGACCAAGCCGGCGCAGAATGCGTCCGCGGGCGTGGCTACGGCGAGCAGCAACTCGGGTACAGAAGGTTAGGAGCAGTACCGTTCTTGCGCTTGTCTGCCAAGCTGAAGTCCACCGGTGGCGGTCTTCCCTCGTCGGAAGGCAGCGGCGCGGGCCGTTGGGGCAAGTCGGAGCGCGCTTTTCTGGTGGGGATTGACTATCCTGCGCGGGGCCGCGCCGGAGCCGTCTCGCCACAGGCGCGGGCCGCGAGGAGCACAGCCGGAGCCGAGGACGCGGGCCAGGAGAAACGTCCGCCGGCGCAGTTCAGCGCCGAGGAGTCGCTGGCTGAACTGCGCGAGCTGGCAGCTAGTGCCGGGGCGCAACTGGCGGGCGAATTTCTGCAGCATCGCGACAGGCCCGATCCAGCCACCCTGATTGGCCGCGGCAAGCTGCAGGAGATTTCCGGCGCGGCCGCTTCCGTTTCCGCCGACCTCATCATCTTCGACCACGAGCTCACGCCCTCGCAGCAGCGCAACGTAGAAAACGAAGTTTCGGCGCGCGTGATTGACCGCACCCAGCTCATCCTCGATATCTTTGCCCGCCATGCCCGCACCCGTGAAGGCCAGCTGCAGGTGGAGCTGGCGCAGCTGGAATACCTGCTGCCGCGGCTGGCCGGGCGCGGCATCGAGATGTCGCAGCTGGGCGGCGGCATCGGCACCCGCGGCCCTGGCGAGACCCAGCTGGAAACCGATCGCCGCCGCATCTATCGCCGCATCCGCCACATTCACGGGCAGCTCGAACAAGTCCGCCGCAGCCGCGCACAGCAGCGCCAGCGCCGCGAGTCCGTGCCCGTGGCCACGGTCGCTCTGGTGGGCTATACCAATGCCGGCAAATCCACACTGTTCAACGCGCTCACCCGCGCCGGGGTGCTGGAATCGCCCAAGATGTTCGCCACCCTCGATCCCACCATTCGCCCGGTCATGCTGCCTTCGCGGCGCAAGGTGCTGCTCTCCGATACGGTGGGGTTTATCCGCAACCTCCCGCATACGCTGGTTACGGCCTTTCGCGCGACTCTGGAGGAGGTGCAGCGCGCCGCCCTGGTGTTGCAGGTTTCCGACGCCAGCAGCCCTTTGGCGGCGGAGCAGGCGGAACAGGTGGAAGCGGTGCTGCGCGAGTTAGACGCTGCCGGCAAGCCCCGCCTTCATGTGGTCAATAAAGTTGACCTGCTCGCCGCCGCTGAGCGCGAGGCCCGCCGCGATGATGAAACCACGGTGCACGTTTCCGCACTCAAGGGCATCGGCCTGACCACCCTGCTCGACCGCATTGACCACATGCTGGTGGAGGATCCTATCAGCCGCGTTCGCCTGAAGGTGCCGCAGAGCGAAGGCAAGGTGCTTTCGGCGCTGCAAGCCCGCTCCCGCATCTTCTCCCGCCAGTACCGCGATGGCGTGGTGGAACTGGAAGCGGACGCGCCGGAATCGCTGCTGCGGCGGTTGCGCGCGTTTGTGGTGGAGTAGCTAGCCTTTCGCGTGCTGCTTCGCCTTGGCGATCAGGTCCAGCACCTGCTGCTTCTGCGGGTAGTTGGGATTGCTCTGCAGCAGGCGCTCCCAGGCCTGTACCGCGCCCGCGGGGTCCATCTTGCCCTGCCACTTCACCACTCCCAAGTTGAACAGGGTGCCGGGATGGGTGGGGTTGTACTTCAAAGCGCGGTTGAATTCAGAAATAGCGCGGTCGGGGTTGCCCGTGTACCAGTAGGCGGTCCCCATGTCGGTGCGCACATCGGAATTCTCTGGCCGAACCTTCAACGCCCGGTCATAGTACTTGATGGCTTCGGGATACAGCTTGGCGTCGTAATACAGGTTGCCTGCTTTGACTAGGGCGTCGAAATCGCGCGGGTTCTGCTTCAGGGCGTCGAGCTGCGGCTGTGCCGCCTTCTGCACCATTTCCGACGCCTGCTCCGGACTCAATTGGCCGGTGCCGGGCGCGGTCATGCTGGCTGGAACTCCGGGCATGCCTGCCGGGGCCGCTTGCTCCTGGGTGGTGGCCGCCGTAGCCGTCGAGGTCACGGGCGCCGAGCCGCGGAACAGATATCCCAGCACCAGCCCAAACGCCAGGCAAAAGATGGCCAAGGCATAAGCCTGGGTGCCTGTCCATGTTGCTGCCGACTGTTCTCGTGAATGTACCAACTCCCTGGCCATAGTCAATTTCCTTTCCCAAGGTTGGCGCCGGCAAGCGCCTTTTCTGGCGAACCCAGGTGAAACAGGCGCTGCACCGCAACTGTCATCTGCTCCTGTTCCACCTTCTCTGGCATCTCCTTGAGCTCGCGGGCCAGCGATCCTGCGATGCGTTGGGTAATGCGCGACGTCACCGTGTGCAGGGTCTTGTCCTGCTCCTGGCTGAATGGCCCGAACTCATGGCAAAAGGAGTCCAGCTCTTGCCGGCAAATTTCGTCCAGACGCTGGCGCAGGGCGACGATAGTGGGCACCACCCGTTCTGCCTGCAACTTGCGGCGGAACTCATGGGCCTCCAGGGCCACAATTTTCTGGCCTTCGGCGGCGGCCGCCTGCCGCTCCCCGGCGTTGTGCTTCACTACCTGCTCCAGGTCGTCCACGTCGTACAGAAAAACTCCGGAGACGTGCCGCACCGCGGGATCAATGTCGCGGGGCACAGCGATATCAATCAGGCACAGCGGACGTCCCTGGCGCTCGTGAACGATGCGCTCGGCTTCGTCCTTGGTGAGAATCACGTGCGGGCAGCCGGTGGAGCTGATGACGATATCGGCCTCCACCAGGTGCGGCCAGCGGTCTTCAAAAGCTACCGGCACGCCGCCCAATTTTTCCGCGACTTCTGCGGCATGTTCGTAGGTGCGGTTGATGACTCGAACCTGACGGGCGCCGTTGTTCACCAGGTAGCGGGCTGAGAGTTCGCTCATTTTGCCGGCGCCCAGCAGCAGCACCACCCGGTCTTCCAGCGTGCCGAAAATCTGCTTGGCCAGCTCCACCGCGGCATAGGGAACTGAAACCGCCGAAGCGCCGATGGCGGTCTCATTGCGCACCCGCTTGGAGACGGTCAGCGCTTTCTGCAGCACCGCATCCAGGAAGCGGCCGGTCGTGCCCACCTGCTGCGCCTGGCTCCAGGCCGCCTTGACCTGGCTGATAATCTGCGGCTCACCCACGATCATGGAATCCAGGCTGGCGGCCACGCGGAAGATGTGCACCAGGGCCGCTTCATCCAGCAGACGATAGAAATGCTGCCACTCGCAGAGCTTCAGACCGTATTCGCGGGCCAGGTAGGAAAGGATGGAGTTGGCCGCCAGGCTGGGTTCGCTCGACCACAGGATGAATTCGGTGCGGTTGCAGGTGGCCAGCACCACGATTTCGTCAATGCCCTCGGCATGGCTCAGTTCCACCATGGCCTGGCAGCGGCGGGTTTCGCTGATGTAGAAGCGCTCGCGCACCGCTACCGGCGCTGTGCGGTGGTTCAGGCCGATCACCATCAGGTTGGGTTCCAAGGCAGCCCCCAGGGATCAACTGCTGTAGGGCACTCCCGCTGCCAAAGGGATCGCCTGGCGCCGCATGGCTTTGCTCGCCTCTTTTCAGAGACTTAGAGATTAGCGAGCCAGAAGGCGCCGAATTATGGTCGCGACAGGTTGCGGCATAACACGCTGCGGCGTGTTATTTCCCCCGCCCAGCCCCTGGCATCCACTGGGGGAGAAGAGCTATCTTATTCTCCGCCAGACACATAGTCTGAAAGGCGCTTGGCAGGCCAAGTGCTTTCTCCCATCTTGGGAATGTTTTGCGCCCACCGTCAAAGGAGATAAAAGAGAATGAAAACCACTGCCTCATTCATCGTTCTGGCTGTTGCCCTGATGTTTTCCACTTCCGTTTTTGCCGCCGATTCCGGCGCCGACCTGTATAAGGCCAAGTGCGCCATGTGCCATGGCCCTGATGGCAAGGGCGAGACCGCCATGGGCAAGCGCCTGGGCATCAAGGACCTGGGCTCAGCCGACGTGCAGAAGCAGTCGGACGCCGACCTCACCACTGTCATCACAAAAGGCAAGGGCAAGATGCCGGGCTACGAGGGCAAGTTGACCGGCGATCAGATTCAGGAGCTGGTGAAGTTCATCCGCACTTTGAAGAAGTAGTTGGTAGTTAGTAGCTGGTAGCTGGAGGGGCGTGCGCAGGCAGCACGCCCCAACGTACCCGTCCGTCACGCGCGAGCGGCGGAAATAGTTTCTTGAAGTGTCGTCTGTAGCGAGGACGGCTGTACCTTCACTGCGCGATCTCACTTAGTTCCGCAACCACTCTCTGGACCTCTGCTGCGGTGTTGTAATGCACCAGGCCGATGCGCAGCCAGCCGCCGCTTGATTCCACGTCCAGGCGCCGGGCCAGGTCGAGCGCGAAATAATGCCCATCCCAGGTGAAGATGCCGCGCTCCCCCAGCTTGCGCGCCAGTTCGATGGGAGCGTGTCTCTCAATGCGCACCGCCACGGTGGGCGTGCGCTCGCCAAAACGCGCCGGGTCGGTGATGCCATAGAGCTTCAGCCCTGGAATTTGCAGTAGTCCGGAAATAAGCGGCTCCATTAATCCCCGTTCGTAGTTGCGGATTGCTGCATAGGCCGCCAGCAGCGCCGCTCTGCGGCCGGAGGCTGCGGGATCGAATCGCATCCCGAGATCGGCCAGATACTCAATCGCCGCGCGGACGCCGGCGATATTTTCATGCGGCAGCGTGCCCGTTTCCCACTGCTCGGGCAGGCGGTCGTACTGTGCCCGTACTTTGTACGGGCGCAACCGGCTGGACACCTCGCGCTTGCCGTACATCACTCCCGAATGGGGCGCGAAGAACTTGTAAGGCGAACAGAGCAGGAAATCGCAATCCAGGTCACGCACGTCAATGGAGCCGTGCGGGGCATAGTGCACCGCGTCCACGACGGCCAGCGCGCCGGCCTCGTGGGCCAAACGCACAATCTCCTTCACTGGATTGATGGTGCCAACTGCATTGGAAGCATAGCCCGCAGCCACCACCCGCGTGCGCGGCGTAATCTTGGCGGCGAGGTCATCCAGGCGCAGCGTGCAATCGTCCGCGTTGACCTCAGCACGCTTAATGACCACGCCTTTTTCTTCCAGCGCCAGCCAGGGAGAAACGTTGCCGTCGTGGTCGAGCCAGGTAAGCAGGATTTCGTCGCCCGCCGCCAGTTCGCGCCCCATGGCGCGGCTGAGCATGAGGGTGAGCGTGGTCATGTTCTGGCCGAAGGAAACTTCGTCGCCATCACAGCCCAGCAGGTCGGCCATGGCGCGATGCGCTTCCGCCAGCATGGCATCGTTGCGCTCGCTGGTAAGGTAGGCGCCGCCCACATTGGCGTTGGAGTGCACGAAATAGTTCGCAACCGCGTCAACGACCCGCTGCGGTACCTGCGTGCCCCCGGGCCCGTCGAGAAACGCCGCCGGATGGCCGTTGATCACGAGTTTGAGCGAGGGAAACTGCTCCCGCACCCAATTGATATCCAGCGCCGCCGCTTT
>JBLMXE010000145.1:0-7496 GCA_050257615.1 Chlamydiota bacterium
ATGGCGGACCGAATCAGCTTGTTGCCTCCTACTGCCAGGATGACTGCGTCGGCCCCACGCCCCTCGGTGAGTTCCCGCATTCGCGAAACCAGATCGGTTTGCGAGGCATCTACCGTTTCCTTTAGGCCGAATGCCTTAGATATTTTAAGCCTCTGCGGAAACAAATCGGAAGTGATTACCCTTGCCCCCGTCCTTTTGGCCAGTGTCCCAAGAATGATTCCAATCGGACCTTGACCCATAACTGCTACCGTTTCACCCTCTTGCAGGCGCAGCGTCTCAATCCCCTTTTGGCACGTGTTCACCGGCTCCACAAAACAGGCCTGCTCGAAAGAAACGTTATCCGGAATGCGTACCACACCGCGTTCCACGATCCAGTCCATGACACGAACATACTCAGAAAATCCGCCGCCGCTGGGCTCGTATCCCGCAGTACAGCCCACCTTCTTGTACACCGGACATTGGGCAAAGACTTTGTGACGACAGTAGTAGCACTCTCCGCAGGGGATATGGTGGAAGGCCATCACCCGGTCGCCCACTTGGAACCGGCTCACACCCTCGCCGACGGCGGCCACTACCCCTGTGGTCTCGTGACCGAAGATGCGGGGAGCGGAATGGGAGCCGGTGGCGATCTTCTTCAGGTCGGTGCCGCAGATGCCGCAGGTGTGCACGCGGATGAGCAACTCCCCCGCACCGATGCCGGGCACGGGCACGATCTCCAGGCGTACGTCTTCTTTGCCGTGATACACGGCAGCCCGCATGGTGGTGGGAATCGCTTCCCGCCCCTGCCTCACCGTAAATTGGCCCGCTACTGCCATCAGTGTTTTCCCGATCCCATGGGGTGAAGTTCTGCCTCGCCGACGCCTACATTGCGCGCCGGCTGGTTGTACCACTCCAGCCAGGCGCATAACGTACTGGCGGCATGCTCGCTGTTGCGCTTCAGACAGAACAGCTTCTTCCACACCCAAGGGCGGATAGCAGCAAACATGACCAGCGCGCCGGTGCGGAACCGGCCGTCGGCGGCAATAAACCGTTCCAGCGCGGGAAACTCGAAATCATAAGCGTCGGAAATCGCCTTGACTGCCATAAAGTCGGCCTTGCGCGTCACTGCGCCTCGCGCCACCGCCGCCGCTTCCATGTCCACCGCACTGGCGCCATAAGCCTTGGCCAGCTTCGCCTTCTGCTCCACATTCGCTACCGAATTCCAGCTCACCAGCGTGCCCTGGCCCTCGCCCATTTCTAAGACGCTGCCGTCGCCTGCATCCACCAGCCGGTTGGGAATAAACAGACTCCCAACCCGCGTCTCCGGATTCAGCCCACCCGCCACACCCACGGAAATCACCAAAGCAGGCTGATAAAGCCGGACAACCGCCTCGCAAGCCCGCCGCGCCGCTTCCGCTCCGATGCCGGCGCAAACCAGCACCGCGCGCTGATTCTCATAAAAACGGTAGCGCCTGCCTTCGTATTCGCGCTTGCTGGTCCGCCAGTTCTTAATGGCACCGGCAACCTCGCGCTCCATAGCGGCAATGATGGCGACCTTCGGCATAAAAGCAGCTGGCTAGCTAACTAGCTGACTAGCTCCCTAGCCGTAATCCTGGTTTTAGCCAGCCAGCTAGTCAGCCAGACAGCTAGTTAGCTCGCTTCTCAGGCATACCCGTGGCTCCGGAACCACTCCACCGCCCGGCGCAGAGCATCGTCCACGGGCACAATCTTCCAGCCCAGTTCCCGCTCCGCCTTGGCGGACGAAACGAACATCTTCTTGCGCCCCATGCGCACCGCGTCCATCGTGACCCGGGGCTCGCGCCGCAGCAGCAACCCAGTGACCGCGGTATCCACCACTCCACTCGCCAGCGCCACCGCGTAGGGCAGCTTCACCTTGGGGGATGGCAAGCCGCTGATGACGGCCAGCTTATCCAGGATCTGCTTCAGGCTCAGGTTCTCCCCGCCCAGAATGTAGCGCTCACCGCTCTGGCCTTTCTCCAGCGCTGCCACGTGCCCGCGCGCTACCTCCGCCACGTCCACGAGGTTCAGGCCCGTATCCACGTAGGCCGGAAACTTGCGCTTCAAAAAGTCCACGATGATCCGCCCCGTGGGCGTGGGCTTGATATCCCGTTCCCCCACTGGAGTGGTCGGATTCACCACCACGACGTCCACTCCGCTGCGCGCAGCTTCCAGCGCTACCTGTTCGGCCTGGAACTTGGAGCGCTTGTAGTGGCCAATCATGTCGCCCAGCCCGACGGGCGAACCTTCGTGCGCCAAGTGGCCGTTGGAGGTAAAACCCATGGTGGCAACGCTGCTGGTGTAAATAACGCGGCGCACCCCGGTTTGTTTCGCAAGCTGGATGATGTTCCGGGTTCCCTCCACGTTACTGCGGTACATTTCCTGCGGATCGGGTGCCCATAGACGATAATCGGCGGCCACGTGAAACACCGCCTCGCATCCTGCCATGGCCGGGCGCAACGAATCCGGCTCCCGCAGATCGCCGGTAACCAGGTCTCCCGCAATGCCTTCCAGATTGGCCGTGAGACTCGTAGGGCGGACTAGAAGGCGAAGCTCGGCTCCCTGGCCGGCCAAGCAACGCGCTACGTGACTGCCGACGAACCCCGTAGCTCCTGTGACAAACGCCTTCATGGGTATAGGAATGGCGCTATTCGAGCTCTTCCGGGTGCAGGGAAACATGCTCGCCTGCCATGCGCTTCTCCCAATACTGGCGGACCCAGTTTTCCCAGCTCTTGCCCGCCGCCATATCGCGGCCACTAAAGGCCAGAGCCGCAATTTCGGCGTAGCTGACAGAGATCTTCCCGCCGCCGCTCTTAGGCAGCACGCGAACAAAGGAATCCTGGAGGGTGCCGCCGCTGCGGCGGTCGAAGATATAGCCTTCCACCTTGCTTCCGTCCTTGCGCGTGATGAGCACGTCGCCGCGGTAGTCGAAGGCCTGCTCCAGCGCCAACCGCAGCTCTTCCTCGCTCACCAGTTCCGGCACCCAGCCTTCCAGGTTCTCGCGGTGTTTGCCGGGAACGACTTCCAGCGCATCCGGGTCGGCGGCCGGCTGATGACCTGCTTCCCTGCCGCTCACGCCCGCATCTCCTGCTCCGGGGCGGTTTCGATCTGCACTAGCGGGTTGTAGGTATGAACCGGACGCACCGGCTCCTCCAGCAGTTTGAGCGCGCCGGCGTCTTCGTAGTTGTGAGAGAACGTAGCCTTCATGGTTTGCCACAAGCCGCGCAGCGAACTGAAAGTGTCGTTGACCGCGGAGGCTTCGTAACCGCTGTGCACCATGCAGTTGGCGCAGCGCGGGTTCCCCGATTCGGTGCCGTAACGCTCCCACTCAGTGGCCGCGAGCAATTCCTGGAAGGTGTCCGCATAGCCATCCTGGAGCAGATAGCAGGGCTTCTGCCAGCCGAAGATGTTGAACGTGGGCATGCCCCAGGCGGTACAGGGATACTCGCGTTTGCCCATCAAAAATTCCAGGAACAGAGGCGACTGGTTGAAGCGCCAGTTGGGTTTGCGATTAGCCAGAATGGCGCGGAACAGACGGCGCGTGCGGGCCCGGCCCAGAAAGTGGCTCTGGTCGGGCGCTTTGTCGTAGGAGTAACCGGGCGAGAGCATCATGCCCTCCACGCCCAGTTCCATCATCTCGTCGAAGAAGGCGCGCACGCTCTTGGGGTCGGCGCCATCAAAGAGCGTGGTGTTGGTGGTCACGCGGAAGCCGCGCTGCAAAGCTTCTTTGATTCCCTCCACCGCCTTCTCGTAGCCGCCTTCCAGGCACACCGAAAAATCGTGGTGTTCGCGCTGGCCGTCGAGGTGCACGGAAAAAGTCAGGTACTTGCTGGGCTGGAACAGGTCAATCTTCTGCTTGAGCAGCAGCGCGTTGGTGCACAGGTAAATGTATTTCTTGCGCTTCACCAACCCAGCAACGATCTCACCAATTTGCGGGTGCAGCAGCGGCTCGCCTCCCGGGATAGAGACCATGGGCGCGCCGCATTCCTCCACCGCTCGGAAGCACTCTTCGGGCGTGAGTTCCATTTTGAGCACGTGGCCGGGGTACTGGATTTTGCCGCACCCGGCGCAGGCCAGGTTGCAGCGGAAAAGCGGTTCCAGCATCAGGACGAGCGGGTAGCGCTTGCGCCCTTTAACTTTTTGCTTGAGGACGTAAGTTGCTACCGTCCACATCTGCGAAATCGGTACCGCCATTCGTCTCCTTTAAATAATCGGTAGTTGGTAGTTGGTAGCTGGTAGTTGGTAGCTGGTAGTTGGTAGTTGGCAATCGTTCCGAGCCACCAACTACTAACTACCAGCTACTAGCTACCCTCCATTCATACCCTGGGCACTGCTTGCGCCGCCAACCCAACTTCCTGCGTACCCGCCAGCACCTTGGAATACGTGGTCAGCGCCAGCAGCGGGAAATACTGCCTGTACAGGTGATACATCAGGTAGAACACCCGCGGAAACCCGGTTCCGGTGTAATAGGGTTCATCCCAGGAACCATCTTTTTTCTGCGTCCTTAACAGATAAGCGATGCCGCGAGCCACGGAATCGCTGCGTGTGTCGGCGGCAGCCAGCAAACCTAAAACCGCCCAAGCGGTCTGCGAGGGCGTGCTGGGTCCGGTTCCCTTGGTTGCCGGGTCGTCGTAGGAGCCGCAAGTCTCGCCCCAGCCGCCATCCGGATTCTGAATGGAGCGCAGCCACTCCGCCGCATGCTGCACCATGGGCTCGTGGTTATCTACTTCAATGGCTTCCAGGCCGCGCAGCACCTGCATGGTCCCGTAGATGTAATTCACGCCCCAGCGGCCGAACCAGGAGCCATCCGCTTCCTGCTCGTCCTTGACGAACTGAATGGCCTTCATCACCGGCTTATCGTCTTTGGTGTAGCCGTAGATGGCCAGCATTTCCAGAACTCGTCCCGTGATGTCTACCGTGGGCGGATCGAGCATGGCGTTGTGGTCGGCGAAAGGAATGTGCTGGAAGACCATGCGGTCGTTGTCTTTGTCGAAGGAGGCAAAACCGCCGTTCTTGCACTGCATGGAGAGCACCCAGGCGATGGCGCGCTGCACGGTTTCGTACTGGTAGCGGCCGTTGGGGTGCTCGATGTGGCTCAGGCCGAGATTCACCATGGCGGTGTCGTCCACGTCAGGATAAAACTCGTTGTTGAATTCGAAGTACCAGCCGCCGGGCTCACCCTTCTTGTTCTTGACCGCCCAGTCGCCCTTGTGGGTGACCTGCTTCTGCAGAATCCAATCCGCGGCCTTCACCATGCGCGGCTCGGTGCGCGGTACGCCGCTTTCGCCCAGGGCGAATAAAGCGTAGGCCGTGTCCCACACCGGCGACTTGCAGGGCTGCATGCGGAAGGTTTCCTCTTCCTCGATGCCCAGCGCCTCAAATTCGTCCATAGCGCGGATGAATTGCGGATCATCCACCGAATAACCCAGGCAGCGCAGAGCGATGATGGAGTTCATGATGCCGGGGTAGATGGCGCCTACCCCATCGCTCATCTCGAAGCGCTCCAGCATCCACTCCTTGGCGGCGCGCAGGGCAATGGAGCGCAGCGGACGAATGTGGATCGCTTCCAGCCAGTGGGTCAGCTTGTCCAGCGCCAAAAAAAAGTTGCGCCAACTGACCAGTTTCTCTGACCAGCGCAGATGCAGATTGACGCCCCGCATGGTGCCGTTGGGAAATAGCTCCTGTATGCCCATTTCCTCGGGAATCTTCTTAAACGGCTTCTTAGCGTAGGCGATGGAAAGCGGGATCAGAATGGCGCGCGACCAGGAGGAAATCTCGTAAATGTTGAACCAGAACCAGTTGGGAAACAGCACGATCTCCGGCGGAATGGCCGGCACGGCGTTGTAGTCGTACTGCCCGAAGAAGCACAGATAAATCTTGGTGAAGGTGTTGACTGCGGTTACGCCGCCCAGTTCGGCAATGCGCTTCCGCGCCTGTGCCAACGCCGGATGGTCGGCGCTGTAACCTGCCAGCTTCAGCCCGAAATATGCCTTCACGCTGGCGCTGATATTGGAAGGGCCGGCAGCGTAAATGCTCCAGCCGCCATCCTCGTTCTGGTGTTGCAAAATGTAACGGGCAGCCTTCTGAATGCGCTCCGAATTGCCGGTGCCCAGCAGTGTGTGCAGCAGGATGTAGTCGGATTCCAGGGTGGTATCGGCTTCCAGTTCGCCGCACCAGTAGCCTTCCTCGCACTGCTGGGAAAAGAGGTACTTGCGGGCCGCATCCACCGCGGCCATGACCCGGCTTTTCAGGTCATCAATCTTGCCAAATCTCATCTGTGGGATGGTGGAGCTACTGCCAGAAACATCTTCCATGCAATCACTCCGACGCCACAGCGGGCGGCGCACTGGCGATGGCCTCGACAATTTCCGGCGGCAGGCCGAAGCGCACATCCTCAGGCATGACTTCGACTTCGCGCATGTTGGTGAACCCCTGGCCCGCCAGGTACTTAACCACTTCCTCCACCAGGCACTCGGGAGCAGAGGCTCCCGCGGTTAAGGCGATTGTTCTCACCCCTTGCAGCCACTCCGGGCGAATCGCCTTAAAGTTTTCAATGAGATGGGAGGCAGTGCCCTGGTTGCGAGCCACTTCCACCAGGCGGTTGGAATTGGAGCTGTTGTCGGAACCGACCACCAGCAGCAGATCGGAGTCAGCGGCCACGTGCTTGACTGCCTGCTGACGGTTCTGGGTGGCGTAGCAGATATCCTGCGCCGCCGGCCCCTTGATGTTGGGAAAGCGCTTGCGCAGGGCTTCAATAATGCCCTTGGTTTCGTCCAGGCTGAGCGTGGTTTGGGTAAGGTAGGCCACTCGGTCAGGATCCGGTACGACCAGGTCGTCCACCTCGTCCGGCGAACCCACGACCTGAGTGACCATGGGCGCCTCGCCCAGAGTGCCGATCACCTCGTCGTGGTCACGATGGCCGATCAGGATCAGCGTATAGCCCTGGCTAGCAAATCTTACAGCTTCCACGTGTACCTTGGTGACCAGGGGGCACGTGGCGTCAATCACCCGCAAGTTCCTGAGATGGCTGGCTTCCCGCACCTCGGGGGAGACGCCGTGCGCGCTGTAGATGACCCGCTCTCCCGTGGGTACTTCTTCTACGCTATCCACAAAAATGGCGCCCTTAGCGCAAAGCTCCTCCACCACAAAGCGGTTGTGCACAATTTCCTTACGGACATAGATGGGCGGCCCAAACGTTTCCAGGGCAATGCGCACAATATCAATGGCCCGTACCACCCCCGCACAAAAGCCGCGGGGCTTGAGCAACAAAAGGCTCTTCCCGTTCGTGTCTGAAAATGTCATTCAGCCCCTATTTTGGGCGTACTTACCCACAGTTTATCTTTACAAGCTATCCCAAAAGGCGCAACCGGGTCAACGTAAGCCACAGAAAAGCCGAGGATTAGCATTGTTCGGCTTGATTCCTGCAGCGAACGGCGTCAGGCATGGGCGCGCAGCATCTGCTCGGCATTGCGCCGCGAAGCCTCGGTCAGGCGGGCCCC
>JBLMXE010000146.1:0-6798 GCA_050257615.1 Chlamydiota bacterium
AGAACATCAAAAGCAACGTGCCAGCCCGCGGCGCCCCAGGAGATGAAGCGGCGGTCAATGCTGTGCCAGAGGGTCAGACGCGTCCCGCCGGCAACGGCTTCGAGTTCCCAGCGGATATCGCCGTACTCAAGCACCTTGCAAGCTTCGGCTCGCGTGACTGTTGTTTTCTGCGCCGCAGATGTTCCCACCCAGGTGAGATTCACTGTGGTTCCGGCCGCAGCCAGACTCCCGTCGGCATCGAAGGGCGCCCACTCGCGCAGATGCGCCGGGTCGGTGAGCGCCTCCCAGACTTTTTCTGGCGAGTGGCGCAGTTCGCGGACGAGGACCAGCGTCCACTTCTCTCCCTCCTTTTGTACCCGCGCCCCGCTGGCCGGACCCGGTGCGTATTGCTCGCTACCGCTCATTTTCTTCTCCTTGTCTTCCCTTTCGTTGGTGTGGATTGCTCCATGCGGCCGAGGTGGCGCTCGAGAGCATCTACGTGAGCCGACCAGAACCGGCGGAACTGAGCCAGCCAGGCATCCAATTCCTGAAGTGGTTCAGGTTTCAGCCTGTAGATTCGGCGCTGTGCATCCACCCTGGATTCCACAAAACCGGCGTCGCGCAGCACGCGCAGGTGCTTGGATACGGCCGGCTGCGGCATTCGAAGCTGACGCTCGATTTCCCCTACCGACTGTTGGGACGAAACCAGCAGGCTCAAGATGGCGCGGCGGTTTGGCTCGGCAATGATTTCGAATACGGATTCCACGTTCTTTATATACTCCACCGTGCATATACATGTCAAGGCATATACACGTCCTGGCAGCATTCAGCAGTCAGCCATCAGCACTCAGCCCCAAAGAGCGCATCTGGCATTTGGCACTTAGCATTTGGCCGTGGGGTTCTTGGTGCCGAGGTCACGAAACTCTCGAATGGCTAAGTGCTAACTGCTAATTGCCAATCGCGCCTTTCATAGGTTGAACGCTGATTGCGGAGTGCCACCGAGAACTGAGAACTGAGAACCGAGAACTGGTGTTAAACTACGCCTTCCTATGGCAGATGAAGCCCAACCGCAGCGGCGAGCCCGTGCCCTGCTCTGGATCCTGATCGGCGGGGGAGCTTTTTTCCTCTTCCTGCTGGCGATCTTCGCCCTGCTTTACATCACCTTGCGCCCGGCGGGTGAGGAGTCCACTTCGATTTTCGGCGGCGGCGACAACCGAATCGGCGTGGTGGATTTGGAAGGGCTGATCATCACCCCGGAGGTGGTTGTCCGCCAATTGAAACGCTTTGGGGATGACGATTCCATCAAGGCCATCGTCCTGCACATCAACACTCCCGGCGGCGGTGTGGCCGCCACCGAAGAGATTTATCAGGAAGTGCGCCGCATCGAGCAGGAAAAGCACAAGAAGGTGATCGCCTCGGTGGAAACGGTGGGCGCCAGCGGCGGCTACTTTGTGGCTTCGGCCTGCAACAAGATTTTTGCCGACAAGGGCAGCATCGTGGGCAGCATCGGCGTGATCGCCGAGTGGGTCAACTATGGCGATCTGCTGCGCTGGGCCAAACTCAGTGACGTGACCATGAAAGCGGGCAAACTGAAAGATGCGGGCTCGCCTACACGCCCCATGACCCCGGAAGAGAAGGCCTACTTTCAGGGCTTGCTGGACAACATGCACACCCAGTTCATCCAGGCGGTGGCCGATGGCCGTCACCTGAAGGTGCCGGACGTGCAGGCGATCGCGGACGGGCGGGTTTGGACAGGGGACCAGGCACTACCGATGCATCTGATTGATCAGATTGGGGATTTCCGCGCCGCCGTGAAAGACACAGCGCGCTCTGTGGGCATTAAAGGCGAACCCGAACTGGTAAGGCCAGAGAAGGAGCGGCGGACGCTTCTGGACCTGCTGTTTGGCGACTTGTCGAACTTTTTGCCGGATCGCGTCAAGCTGCTGCAAACGCAGGTTGGCTTTTATTACGTCTGGCAGTAGACTCTGCCGTTCCGTACTATTGCTGGAAAGCAGCTGTCCCCCGCAGCGTGTTGTTCCAACATGTCTTCCCCCACCATCAATGTCGGGCAAACAATTTCCCATTACCGGCTGCTGCGCAAGCTGGGCGGCGGCGGAATGGGAGTGGTATACGAAGCCGAAGATCTCACGCTGGGCCGGCACGTGGCGCTTAAGTTTCTCCCAGATGAGCTTTCCAACGATCCGCAGGCCCTGGATCGCTTCCGCTGGGAAGCGCGCGCAGCTTCTGCTCTGAATCACCCCAACATCTGCACCATTTACGAGATCGGAGAAGCTGCCGGCCAGACCTTCATCGCCATGGAATTGCTGGAAGGCAAGACCCTGGGCGAGATTATGCACGGCCAGCCCTTAGCGCTGGATCAGGTGGTGGATTGGGGCATCCAGATCGCCGAAGCACTCGATGCCGCGCACATCAAGTGCATTCTGCACCGCGACGTCAAACCGGGAAACATATTTCTCGTCTCGCGGGGACAGATCAAGCTGTTGGACTTTGGGCTGGCAAAACCGACGCTGGAGCGGCAGGTGGCACAAACGGTCAACGAACCCACCGTTGCCGTGCCCGCCGCGCCACAGGAGGCCACCAGTCGCGGCCTGACCTTGGGCACAGTGAGTTATATGTCGCCGGAGCAGGCGCTGGGCAAGGAACTGGACGCGCGCAGTGATTTGTTCTCGCTGGGCGTGGTGTTGTACCTGATGGGCACTGGAAAGCTGCCCTTCAGTGACAAAAATGCGATCGGAACCTTCGACGCCATCCTGCACCGCACCCCGCAACCCCCGGCACAACTCAACCCGAAACTGCCACCCGATTTGGAACGCATCATCAACAAGGCTCTGGAGAAAGACCGGGAGCTGCGCTACCAGTCGGCAGCGGAACTGCGCAGCGATCTGAAGCGCCTGAAACGAGACCTGGAAACAGGACCGCTGCGGATGTGGTCACGGTCGGTAAAGCCTGCGGCCGACCGCCGTCCCTGGCGAACCATGGTAGTTGCCGCTATCGCGCTAGTGGCAACCACGTTGACGGCAGTGCTATGGCTGCGGTCGCCGGTCCCGCTGGCAAGGGTAGTGGCCTCGGTGCAGCTAACCAGCGATGGGCTGCCCAAATCATCGCTAGTCACCGACGGCGCACGCATCTATTTCTCCGAAGAAAAAGGCGGACAATTCCTGCTGCAGCAGGTTTCTACGGCGGGTGGCGAAACCGCGCCCCTGGCTACGCCCTTTGCCAGCGCCGAGATCTTCGACATTTCGCCGGATCATTCCGCGCTGCTGATCACCAGCGACGCGGGCAGCACGCAAACCGAGACACCGCTCTACCAGTTGCCCATTCCCGCCGGTTCACCGCGGGCTGTCGGTAATGTGCGGGGCCACTCCGCCACTTGGACGCCAGACGGCCAGTACATCATTTACGGCAACGCTTCCGACCTCTACCAAGTCCGGCCGGACGGCAGCCAGCCACGGAAGCTGGCAACTCTGCCCGGCCCCGCCATGGACCTGCGTTTTTCGCCCGATGCTGCCTGGATCCGTTTCACTCTGCAGGACCCAGAGAACAACACCTCCGAACTGTGGGAGGTGGCGGCTGACGGCAAGAAACTGCGCCGCGTGCTGGCTAGGGAATGGAATCAGCCTTCACAGGAGTGTTGCGGGAGTTGGACGCAGGGCGGCAAGTATTACTTTTTTGAAAGCTCGCGCGGCAATAGCCACAATATCTGGGTCCTGCCGCAAACGGGTTCGCTGCTGGGCGGGCATAACCTTGCGGCTCAGCAGCTAACGGCTGGACCGCTGGCCTTTCTCTTTCCTGTTCCCGGCATTGACGGAAAAAAGCTGTTTGTAGTGGGGCAACAATTGCGCTTTGAGCTGCAGCGCTACGACCAGAAGTCGCGCCATTTCCTGCCCTACCTGAACGGGATTTCTGGTGGTGAACTGGACTTCTCCCGCGACGGCAAAGGGCTCACCTACGTCAACTATCCCGACCATACCCTATGGCGCAGCCAGTTGGACGGCAGTGAGCGCAGGCAACTCACCTACGCTCCCCTGCAGGTGCACCTGCCTCACTGGTCGCCGGACGGCACGCAGATCGCCTTCATGGCCTCACAACCGGGCCAGCCCTGGAAGCTATATCTAGTCTCGGCGGAGGGAGGCACACCCCAGCCATTGACCAAGGAGCGGGTAAACGAGAGCGACCTCACCTGGATGCCCGATGGCAAGTCCTTGGTTTTCGGCCACATGCCCTGGCTGCAATATGCCAATTCGTCGGAATCTGGGATTGAGATGCTGAACTTGAAGACCGGGCAAATCTCGTCCCTGCCAGGCTCGCAGGGCCTATTCAGTCCGAGAGTGTCGCCGGACGGTCGTTATGCGGCGGCGCTCACGGCCGACTCCAAAAAGCTGATGCTGTATGAGTTCGCGACCCACAAGTGGACGCCTCTGGCACAGGCCACCTTCGCCTACGACAATTGGTCGCATGATAGCCGTTATGTTTACCTGGAAGATTACAGCCGGGGAGACGACATCGTGCGCATCAGCGTGCATGGGGGACCGCTGGAGCGGCTGGAAAGCGTGAAAGACGTGCCTCGAGGCTCAGATCCGTGGGCTTCATGGCTGGGTCTGGGCGCGGATGACGCTCCCCTGCTCATGCGCGACCAGAGTACCCAGGAAATATATGCCCTCGATCTGCAGCTGCCCTGATCGGCCACAAATTCCTGATTGGCTGTAAATTATTGAGTTGACAGGCGGCCCACCCCACGAGGCAGAATCGTGGAAAGTGGCGCGCGGGAGGATTTGGGTTTAGGCTGGAAGAATATTCCTTAGGACTTGGGCTCATAAACCCGGTGGTTGCAGCACCCGGCGCTGATAGGGAGCGGAAAAACACATGACCAAAGCCGACTTGATTGACGAGGTATCACGCCTGGCAGAGTTGACGCGCAAAGACAGCGAAGTGATTGTCGAGACTATATTTGACAGCATCGTGCGCTCGCTGCGCGTGGGCGACAAAATTGAGATTCGGGGCTTTGGCAGCTTCCGCACACGGCAGCGAAAGCCCCGGGTAGGACGCAATCCCAAAACCGGCGACCGCGTCGAGGTGCCCGCGAAGAAAATACCTTTCTTCAAGCCCAGTAAGGAGTTAAAGGACCTGGTAAATACCGGCGAGGAGGCACCCCAAGCGCCTCCGGCCACGGGTGGCATGGCGCAGTAGGAGCACTTGGCAATTAGCATTTAGCCCGTCAACTAGGTGGGCGGCCCGTTGGGTCTTCCAAGGTGTGCCTGCGTCTCTGCAGCGTAAGAAATTCGCGGCCGTTTCATTCGCCGGAGCGTCTATTTGGCTAACGGCTAACTGCTAAGTGCCGGTTTTTCATGGTTTTCGTCCTCGACAACTACGATTCCTTCACCTACAACCTGGTGCAGTACCTGGGTGAACTGGGGGCGGAAGTGGAGGTGCGGCGCAATGACCAGGTCACGGTTGAAGACGTGGAAACGCTGCATCCGCAACGCATTCTGCTGTCGCCCGGACCGTGCACGCCCCGGGAAGCCGGCATCAGCATTGACCTGATCCGCCACTTTGCCGGGAAACTGCCCCTGCTGGGGGTCTGCCTGGGGCACCAGGCGATTGGCGCAGCCTTTGGGGGAGAAGTGGTGCGTGCCGGCAGCCTTATGCACGGCAAGACCAGCCAGGTGGAACATGATGGAAAAACCATCTTCAGCGGGCTGCCTTCGCCCATGACGGCTACCCGCTACCATTCCCTGATCGTGGCCGAGGACGGGCTGCCTAGGGAACTGGAAGTGAGCGCCCGCACCCACGAGAAGGACGGTTCCAGCGTCATCATGGGGCTGCGGCACCGGCGGTATCCCATTGAGGGAGTGCAGTTTCACCCCGAAAGCGTGCTGACCAGTAAGGGCAAGCAACTGATTCAGAACTTCCTTTCCCTATAGCTGCATAGAGGTGGCGGGACAGCGCGAACCAAATTCCAAAGACGTTTCAAAAGGGCAGCAGAGTGCCCATAGGCGTCTGCCGCCGGACCAGGAGAGGCTTGACAGTGCAGCCAAGTCGGGCCCATGCTAGCACCACCTTTTGGGAGGCTTCATGGCCGAAGGCCAGCAGGACAAGCGCGCTACACGCCGTTTTTCGCTGCGGCTCCCCATCTCGGTGAAGTACCAGGACGGCACGGCGGGGGAAAAGCCCGCTTTCACCCGCGACGTAAGTGCGCGGGGCATCTGTTTTTATCTGGACAGCGAGATCGGAACAGGCACAGATATCGAGTTTACCCTTACACTACCGCCGGAGATCACTCTGACTGAGAGTATCCGGGTACGTTGTAAGGGCACCGTAGTCCGCGCCGAAGCAGCCAATAGCAATGGTCAGCTGAGCGTGGCTGCGGTGATCAACGAGTACGAATTTCTGGCTGAGAGTTGACCTTTCGGGCAGCGCAGCCGGCGCCCGCCACTTCTCTGGCACGCTTACCGGTGGTATCGTTCAGGGTAGGTTCTCCTCACAATGAGGTCACGAGTGTCGCAGTTCGCGCTGGTGACGCTGCTGGCAATAACGGCCGCAACCGGCGCCAGAGCCCAGTCTGGTCTCGCGGTGGTCGAGCACATAGCGGTGGTACCCAGCAGCAAAGGGCTAAGCGTGCAGATCACCGCCAGCCGGGCGGTGAAACCCCAGTTAACCCGCCTGGATAATCCCGTTCGCATCGTCATTGACCTGCAAGGCGCGGTCATGCCGGGTGGACTGCGGCGGATACCGGTAAAGGACCAGGACATCAGCGAAGTTCGGGCCAGCCAGTGGAGGGAATCGCCGCCCATCGCGCGC
>JBLMXE010000147.1:0-9009 GCA_050257615.1 Chlamydiota bacterium
ACCGCAGTTCTTGTGTTCACCTATTCGGGAACGAGATACCATAATCAGTTTCCCGCTGACTACAGCTATCCCTTCGGCAAGAATCGTCCGTTTGCTCCCAGCCTGGCGCACACCGCCACCAATGGCGCTTTCGATCCGCGCTCACTCGCCGGTTCAGAGACCTGCGGAGAAAGCGGATGCCATACCCAGATCTACAACGAGTGGAAGACCAGCGCGCACCGCTACGCCGCTATGGATCCCATCTTCCAGCGCATCCAGAACGTGATGGCCACCCAGAATGGCCCGGAATCCACGCGCTACTGTGGCGGATGTCATGACCCCATCTCGCTGTTTTCTGGAAGCAAAAATATTCTGGTGAAGAATCTGACCGGACTCCAGGGCTACAGCGAGGGTGTTTCCTGCCTGGCTTGCCACTCCATCCGCAAGACCGATCTCCAGGGCAACGCCGATTACATCGTGGTTCAGCCGCAGGAGTACTTGTGGCAATGGAGCGCCGACCACACTCTGGGCGCGGTGGCGCGCAACTTCCTGATCCGCACCTGGCCGGCGCAGCACGATCGCCTGAGCAAGCGCATGTACAAGAAACCCGAATACTGCGCCGCCTGCCATAAACAATTTATTGACCAGGAGGTGAACCGGGTGGGCTGGGTGCAGCTGCAGAACCAGTATGACAACTGGGCAGCCAGCCACTGGAACCATAAGGGCGATCCTCGCAGCACGGTGGAATGCCGCGAGTGCCACATGCCACTGGCGGATTCGACCGATCCGGCGGCGGGCGATTCGCTGGATTACAACCGCAGCGCCGACGACCACAAGCACCGGAACCATCGTTTTGTTGCCGCGAACAGCTTCGTCCCCGCCTTGCTGCATCTGCCGGGGGGGGATAAACAGGTGCAGCTGACAGTTGCCTGGCTGCAGGGGCGCATCGAGATTCCCGAAATTCGCGACAAGTGGGCGGAGGGACCGGTGGTCAAAGTCCGCATCGAGGCGCCGCCAACGGTTGCTCCCGGGCACACCATACCCGTGCGCGTGATCATGACCTCCAACAAAGTGGGACATGATTATCCCACCGGCCCGCTGGACATGATCCAGAGCTGGGTGGAGCTGCGGGTGGAGGACGATAGCGGACGGGTGGTATATACGTCGGGTGCGAGGGATCAGAGAAACTTTCTGCCGCCGGGCACATTCCTGTTCAAGGCTGAGCCCGTGGACCAGTACGGCAACCTGATTGACCGCCACAATCTGTGGGAAATGGTGGGCGTGCGCTATCGCCGATCGCTCTTCCCCGGCTATTCCGACACGGTGGAATACAACGTACTGTGCCCTGTGGGAGCGCCGCGGGTACCAGTTGCGACCGTGAACCCCAACCGCGAGTTTGCTGTCCCGGTTGGCCGCATCCAG
This sequence comes from Chlamydiota bacterium, assembly GCA_050257615.1. Taxonomy (GTDB): domain Bacteria; phylum Acidobacteriota; class Terriglobia; order Terriglobales; family Acidobacteriaceae; genus JAICWP01. The sequence continues at coordinate 1,402 of JBLMXE010000147.1, forward strand.
GGGAAACTTCGCATCGAAGCCACGCTGCACTATCGCAAGATTGACCAGTTCCTGCTCAACTACGTGATGGGCGAGAAGTCGGGTCTTACGGCTCCCGTGGTGAACATCGCCAGTGCCAGCGCCGACGTGTGTGTCGCCCGCCCAGGAGCCACCGCGGCATGTCAGTAGGAGTTCTGCGGCCGCGAGTTTTGCCGGGATCGCGCCGCCTGCGCCGCGTCGTCTGGACTTTCTCCGCGTTCCTCGCCCTGCTGCTGATCGGCGGGGTGGTGACCTGGAAGATTCGCAGGGACAACGCGCCCGAGGAATACATACCGGGCGAAGCTTCCCAGGACATCACCAGCGACCGCAGCGCGCCCGTTTCCGCCGTCTCGCCCAAGGCGGTGCCTGAGACAGTCACGTCGCGCGTGGCTGACCAACTGCGAAACCCGGGCCGCAGTCTTCCGCCGGGAGCCCCAAAACCGCGGTTTACCGATGTGACCGTCGCGGCCGGCCTGGGTTCGTTCCGGCAGTTTCAGGGCGCGCGCACCTCGCAACTGCCGGAAGACATGGGCTCGGGAGTGGCCTGGGGCGACTTCGACAACGACGGACTGGACGACCTGTTTGTGGTCAGCGGCGGCGGCGCCCTCAACCTGCCGGACTCGCGGCTCGCGCCGTCCGTTCTCTATCGCAACCTGGGCAACGGGCGTTTCGAAAAAGTGCAGGATTTTCCCGAGTTGCGCATCCGCGGCATGGGCGCCGCCTGGGGCGACTACAACAACGATGGCTGGCTTGACCTGGCGGTCACCGGCTACAACACCATCCTCTTGTTTCGCAACGACCATGGCCATCTGGTGCGCGACAAGAGCTTTCCCTCGCCGAAGGGCTTCTGGACGGGCATTTCCTGGGGCGACTACAACCGCGACGGCTATCTCGATCTCTACGTCTGCGGCTACGTCCAATACAGCGGAGACCAGAACCAGGCAGGAAATTCAACCCAGTTTGGGCTGGAGGTTCCATTTACTCTGAATCCAGCTTCCTACCCGGCGGAGCGCAATCTGCTCTTCCGTAATAATGGCAATGGCACCTTTACCGAAGTAGCGGAGCAGATGGGTGTGGCCAACCCCGAAGGCCGCAGCCTGAGCGCGCTGTGGCATGATTTTGACGGCGACGGCTGGCCCGACCTCTACGTGGCCAACGACATTTCCGAAAACAAACTCTACCTGAATCGCCAGGGAAAGTTCGTGGACGCGGGGCGCTCCGCGTGGGTGGAAGAGTACCGCGGCTCCATGGGGCTGGCGGCAGGGGATTTCGACCGCGACGGCGACGACGACCTTTTTATCTCGCACTGGATCGCCCAGGGAGATGCCTTGTACCAGTCGCTGCTCAGCGAGCAGAAAGGGATGGCCAGCGCCTCCCAGCTTCACTTCACCGATGTGGCGCCCAGCCTGGGCGTGGGGCAGACTTCACTGCAAAAAATCGGCTGGGGGGCGAGCTTTGCGGACTTTGACTCCGACGGCTGGCCCGACCTCATGGTGGCCAACGGCAGCACTTTCGAAAGCAAGGAGGGTGCGCCGCGCAAGCTGGTGCCCATGCCGTCGTTCCTTTTCTGGAATGCCCAGAGCAGCTTCTTTTACGACCTGGCGCCCTGGAATCGCGCCCTCTTCCAGCCCCATGTGAGCCGCGGCCTCGCCGTTGCCGATTACAACAACGATGGCGCCATGGATGCAGCCATCGTGGATCAGGGCGAAGGAGTGCGTCTGTTGCGCAATGACATTCCCCAGGGCAACTGGGCCGAGTTTCGCCTGCACAGCCGGGTTCCGCCGCGCGGCGAACCGCTCGGCTTCGGGGATGGGGCCACCGTGATCGCCTGGGTGGGCGGTGTCCCCCTGCGCCGTACGGTGGGCAGCTCTTCCTATCTCTCCCAGGACAGCCATCGCGTGCATATCGGTCTGGGCGCGGCCACCAGAATTGACCGCCTGGAAGTGCGCTGGCTGCGCGGGCAGGCAGAGACCTGGACCAACCTGGATGCCAGTCACATCTGGGAGATTAGCCAGGGCGACCCGCAAGCCCGAATCTTCGCTTCCCGACCTGGCGCTGCCGGTTCAACCCAGCCCGCGGCGCCTCTGAGCCAAGCCGCACTGCTGCAGTTCTGGCAAAAACAGCACGCGGCCATGGACGCCATGAAGCGCGAGCGCAACTATGCCAAGGCCAGCCACCTGTTCCGCGAGGCCCTGGCCATCAATCCCCAACACGAAGACTCACATTACTACCTGGCCAACTGCCTGGCCGCGCTGGGCGAGATTCCCGGTGCCATCGCGGAACTTGACACCCTGATTGGCATTAACCCGCAGAATCACCGCGCTTTCCAGCGCAAGGGAGAGCTGCTGGCCGCCTCGGCCACTTCCCGCCGCCAGCTTGATTCCGCGCGCCAGACCCTGCTGGCGGCGCAGCGTTTGAACTCGGAAGAAACCGGAACCCTGGTTCTGCTGGGCGAGGTGGCGCTGGCGCAGGGAGACTTTGCCTCGGCAAGCAAGGACTTCTCCAATACCTGCCAGGCCAATCCGCGGGCGGTCAACGCCTGGTTCCTGCGCGGTTATCTTGCCTGGAAGGACGGAGACGCCCGACGAGCTGCGGCCCTGCTGGCTGCGGCCCGCGCGGCGCGCGGACCGGACTGGAAACCTTCTGGGGCGGTTCTGGAGGGCGATGTGCGACGGCGCATGTACGGAGAATTCGGCTTTTTGACCACCTTCGCCCAGCAATGGGACGGTTCCCCGAATCCGGCGCAGGCTTATGGGCCGCTGGAGGGATTCCTCCGCCGCCTGCGCTAGGCCTGTGGCTGCTGGCGCACAACCCATCCCTAAGCGACTTGCTTAGCCTTGCCCGTGGAATCCACGGCATGCACTAAGGGCATGTTGACCAGGTGCTCGCTCAAGAACCAAACCTGAAGTTCATTGCGACGCAGAACCTCGCTGACGACGAGGTCGTTGGTACCATCATCGCCGAGGGTGGAGGCACGGCGCGCAAGCGACCGACACTGGCGAATAATGACCTGATGCGCATCGAGCAGGCGCGACAACTGGACTGGCACTTCTTCCCGGCCGCGTGGCGGACGCTCGATCTGGGTTGTCTCAGCTACATCAGCCGCCATGGCTATGCTCACCCCGCCGAGCAGTTGAATGCGTTCGGCAATGGCGTCCACAAGTTCCACCTGCTCGTCAAAATGCTTATCAAAGAGCAAATGCAGCTGGTAAAAGGTGGGGCCGCTTACCTGCCAGTGTGATTTCTTGTAAAGATCGCGCAGCGTCATGGTGTCGGCCAACAACTGATTTAACTGTTCGGTCATTTCCAGCCGTACTGGTTCCTCCAAATCCAAGGGAAGCAGAAGGTTGACAGTCCCATAGGCCTGAATCTCTGCCGCATGCTGGTGCAGCCGGGGCTGGGCGCTCACTGGATTCTGGCGAGAAGCATCTTTTTTTGCCATAGAAGTCTCCTGTCGGTGTAATAAGCATGGAAGCTGGTTGCGGTTGAGGAAGTTGCTCTGGATTCTCGACTTTGAAAACGACAGACATTTTACGCCTTTGGCGGCTCGACGGAGTAGGACGCGGCGAGAAATTCACATAGCGCCATCTGGGCGAAGGTACTGCGCGTTGGATGCTTAGTTCCCCGCGAGAGCTGCCAAGTGCTGAAGAGTTTGCCATCTGCCTTAAGCGGAGACCACGGGGCCATTTTGAGTACTACAATAGGCGTTCGTTCCCAAAGCGCCTGAGGCAGGAGGAGAAAATATCATGACCGACGAGCAGAAACGAGATGAACTGGGACCAGATTCAGCGGGTCAATCCGGCGACATTCAGCAGCTGTCCGATACCGCGGACGCAGATTCCGAAAGCGTGGAGGAACTGGTCGAGGAAGGAAACGCCTTCGAGGCCGATGCCGTTGAAGGCGTCGAAAACAGCAAGACCGCCGATATCTCCGAGGTGACTACGCGCGAAGTGCCCGAAGACGACGTGCCACCCGAGTACCGGGACAGCGACGAACACGTCGCCTGAGGGGAGCTTATTGCGACCGGGTCAGCCGACATATCTTGGCAAGACCGTAGTGCCCGTGAGATCACTGGTAGCTAGGAAAAGCAGGCACTTTCGGTTTTGGCAAAGGATGTTGGCTCAATTCCTGAAGAAGCGCCTGTACCGCTTTTTCCAGCTGGGGATCGTGGTGCTGCCGCCAGGCCGAGGGGTCCATCTCCACCTCAATGTCGGGAGAGACGCCTTCGTTCTCAATTCCCCAATGACCTTGGGTGGTGAAGAAGGCAAGATTGGGGGCGGTCACCGAGCCACCATCAATCAAGTCAGGATACCCGGTGATGCCCACTTCGCCGCCCCAGGTTCTTTCGCCGATCAAGGGGCCTAAGCCGACGTGGTGAAAGAACCAGGGAATCAGATCGCCACCGGAGCCGGCGTACTGGTTGATGAGCATAGCCTTGGGGCCGAAAATCGCCAGCCCAGGTTCGGTGGCGACCGCTCCGTTGGGGGTGTACCAGTAATTCCAGAGCTTCCGCTGCAGAATGCTGATGATGTAGTCGGCCGCCTGGCCGCCGCTGTTGAAGCGGTCGTCAATGATCACGGCCTGCTTGCCGATCTGGGCAAAGAAATAGCGATTGAAGTAGGTGAAACCGCCGGTGGCGGTGTCGGGCAGGTAAACATAGGCGATTCGGCCGCCGCTCAGCTGGTCAACCTTGTCGATGTTGCCGCGAATCCAATCGCGGAAGCGCAGGGTCATGTCGTCGGCTACAGGAACGACGGTGACCTCATGGGATTGTGAGCCATCCGGGCTCGGACCCACCTTGAGCACAACCTGTTTGCCGGCCGTATCCAGGAAATAGCTGTAGATATTGTCGTTGCCGTGAAGCTCGCGGCCGTTGACGGCCAGGAGGTAGTCGCCGGGATTCACCTCGATTCCGGGTTCGGTGAGGGGAGCGCGGAGGTGCGGATTCCAATTTTCTCCCGAGTAGATCCTAGCGAAACGGTAGCGGCCATTTTCCACGCTGTAATCGGCGCCCAGCAGGCCAACGCTGACAGGAGTCACCTTGGGAACATCGCCTCCCTGGGCAAACATGTGCCCCACGGAAAGCTTGCCCAGCATCTCGCGGAACAAATAATTCAGATCTTCCCGGCTGACGATGCCAGGGAGGAAGGCGCTGTACTGCTTTTCCGCAGCCACGATATCGAGCCCGTCGTAGTTGGAGGCGTAAAAGTAGTCGCGCTCGATGCGCCATACTTCGTGATACATCTGCCTCCATTCTTCCCGGGGATAAAGGAAGACCTCCATCGCGTTCGTGTTGAGGAGGCCCTCGCCCGGCTTGAGGGGGGCGGCCGTGGATGCGATTCCCCAATCCTTATCTTTTCGGAACAGGTATTGCTCTCCGTTGAAGGACAGCTTGATGTCGTTGACGCCGGAGGCGAGGGGCTCGAGTTTCCGGTCGCTGAGGATGAACTTAAGAAACGTCAAGGGTCCCTGGTCTTCCAACCCAGCCTGGGCGTCAGCTTGTTGCAGGAATAGTTCCCCCTCCTTGCCGGCGGAAAGAGCGACATAATTGGCCGCCGGCACGGGCAAAGCCAGGATGCGCTGCTGGATTCCATCGAAATCAATCTGGACGCTGGCAGCGGGATTTTCAGCTTTGCCGGGCGCTTTTCCGGCGGGCGATTTCGCGGGCCCGCTGGCGCTCTGAACGTGCTCTTCGTCGCTTTCCGGCCGCAGGGGAGAGGGATCGGATTTGCGCAAAACTACCAGATAGACGCTGCGCTTCACGTCGTGGCCCTGGCTGGACATATCCAGCAGCACCTCGGTTGGCCCGCTATCGGTGCTGGCGGTGAAGTAGAGGTACTTGCCGCCTTTGTCGAAGGCGGGGTAACGGGCGTCGCTCAAGGCATCGGTGATTTGCGTGGATTTTTTCGAATCCAGCGAATAAACGAACACCGCGCGCATGTGGTTGCGCAGTACCTTGCTGTAGGCAATCCAGCGGCTATCAGGAGACCATGCGGGGTTCATTCCGTGCTGGAAAGTAAAGTACGTGTCGGTGTCGAGCTTCTTCGGAGTGGGGTGATCGAGGTCCACATACCAAAGGTTCAAATGATTATCAATGTAGGTGATCTTTTTGCTGTCGGGTGACCACAAGGGCTCGAAATAGTAGGAGCGAGTACCGTTGAGGCCGATGACGCGGGCGACGCCCATTCCATCCTGATCCTTGATATGTAAGGCGTACTCGCCGGAGGCATCGGAGAAATAGGCGATTGACTTGCCGTCGGGCGACCACGCCGGTGAGCGATCGGCGATGGCGGGGGAATTGGTAAGGTTGCGCGCGTCGCCCTTCTTCGCCGGCACGGTCAGAATCTCGCCGTGGGCCTCAAAAACGGCGCGCACGCCGGTGGGAGAAATGGCGGCATTCAGCACATTGTCGGCAACCTTTGCGAAATGAGGCCGAACCTCGGGGAAGTCGCCGCGAATAACCACGTGGACCTCGTGCTCCTGGCCATTGGCGAGGTTGTACAGGTGCAGGGAGCCGAATTGTTCGTAGACAATGGCTCCTGGCCCAGCGGAGGCGGACATGATGTCCATGCCGTGGTTTTCGACTACGCGACTGACCGTCTTCGCATCGGTGTCATAGGCATAAAGAGTGATCGGTTCGGTTCGCGCGGAAAGGAAATAAACTTTGTTGCCGACCCAGATGGGATTGAAGTCGCTGGCGTTTTCGTGGGGGACTTTGACGACCGTGGAATCGGCAAGGTTTGCTATCCACACCTGCGGGGCGAGCCCGCCATGATAGTGCGCCCAGTATGCGTGGACCAGAGGATCGCCCACAAAGAACAGTTCGCGGGGCAAGGGTGTGTAAGCCAGGCGGGAGCCGTCGGGCGAGTAACAGCCCTGATAACCCATGGGCAAGGGAAGGGGGCGTTCCAGGCCGCCGGCCACGGGCACGGTATAGAGTTGCTCGTAACGCGGCGAATAACTCTGGAGCGGCGACTTGAAGAGGACATCCTTGCCGTCGGGCGTCCATCCTTCGACCCGGTCCGGCCCGGGTCCATAGGTAAGCTGGCGGGGTTCGCCGCCCTCGGCCGGCATGACATAGACATTGAAATTCCCTGAGTACTGGGCGGTAAAGGCAATCCACTTGCCGCCAGGTGAGAAGCGCGGCGCCATTTTTTGACCCGGCCCATTGGTCAACTGCACCGCGGTGCCGCCCTCGCGGCTGACGCTCCAAAGCTCGCCTCCGTAAGCAAACACGATGTGAGAGGCGTTGAGCGTGGGAGTCTGCATGAGCAAAGGGCCTTGCGCTTGCATTGTGGTCGAAGCCAGCAGGGTAAGGGCGAGGATAGCCGGGGCCGTTTTCATTCCTAAAAACCTCCGTTCATGGGCCTTGCAGACGCAAACCACCTGCACTTACGGCCGGTGTGGTTTGGGAGCGGGCTCCCGATCGAAACGAATTCCATCCATGGTGAAGCCGGCGACACTGCCGTCACCATCCAGGCAAAACGTGAGCCGGGTCTTGCTGTCATCCAGGTTGACCACGAAGGTGTCATATTGCCAGTGCTGCAGGTCGGAACTGAAGTCGTGAAAGCGGAAAGCCAGTCCGTCCTT
>JBLMXE010000148.1:0-23495 GCA_050257615.1 Chlamydiota bacterium
AGAAAACCAGCATGCCATATCGCCGCCTGGGCCGCACCCAGGTAATGATTTCCGCCATCGGCCTGGGGTGCATGGGCATGTCGGAGTTTTACGGGCCGCGCAACGACCAGGAATCCATTGATGTTATCCACCGCGCTCTGGAACTCGGCCTCAACTTCCTCGACACCGCCGACGTCTACGGCATGGGTCACAATGAAGAACTGGTGGGCAACGCCATCCGTGACCGGCGCGACAAGGCCTTCCTGGCTACCAAGTTCGGCAACGTGCGCGCGCCGGATGGCGCCTGGGCGGACATCAGCGGGCGTCCGGAATACGTACAGCAGGCCTGTGAAGCCAGCCTGAAGCGCCTGGGCCTGGACATTATTGATCTTTATTACCAGCACCGGGTTGACCCCGCGGTGCCGATTGAGGAGACGGTGGGAGCCATGGCCCGCCTGGTCGAACAGGGCAAGGTGCGCTATCTAGGACTTTCCGAGGCGGCGCCGCAAACCATCCGCCGCGCCCACAAGGTGCACCCCATCGCTGCGTTGCAAACCGAGTATTCATTATGGTCACGCGACCCGGAATCTCAGGTGATCCCCACCTGCCGTGAACTGGGCATCACTTTTGTGGCTTATAGCCCGCTGGGGCGGGGCTTCCTGACCGGCAAAATCCAGAGCCTGAACGATCTGGCGCCCGATGACTGGCGGCGCAGCAACCCGCGTTTCGAGGAGAAGAACCTGCAGCGCAACCTGGATTTGGCAAAACGAGTTGAGAATCTGGCCCGGAAAAAGAAGTGCACGCCCGCGCAATTGGCGCTGGCGTGGCTGCTGGCGCAAGGCGAGGACATTGTCCCCATTCCCGGTACCAAACGGCAGAAGTATCTGGAAGAAAACATCGCCGCGGCCAGCCTGCGGCTAAGCGCCGAAGACCTGGCCCGGATTGAAAAAGTTGCTCCTCATGGGGCGGCCGCAGGCGAGCGCTATACCGATGGAGGCATGCGCCGCGTGAACCTCTAGCGCTCCAGGTAGGGACTTTTACCGACAAGAGCGGCAGGCCTTTATTAGCGAAATCCTGAAACTTTGAAACTTGGTTTATGGTCACTGAAGCGCCTCCAGCCATCATGTAATATGGCGTTTTTCCCGGACCTGCTGGCCCGGGGCTGGAGGCCTTCTTGACCACTCATAAAATTCGTGTGATCCAGTACGGAATTGGACCGATCGGCGCCGGCATCGTGCGCCTAATGCTGCAAAAGCCGGAAATCCAAATAATCGGCGCCATTGACCTCGATCCGCAGAAGATTGGCAAGGACCTGGGACGCATTGTGGGGGCCGAGCGCGACCTGGGAGTAATTGTCGGTGGCGAGGCACGGGATGTTCTGCGGGCTGGCGCCCACGTAGTGGTGCACAGCACTTCGTCTTACCTACCCAAGGTCTCCGACCAGCTGTTGGGCTGCCTGCAGGCCGGCAGTCACGTAGTCTCCACTTGCGAGGAACTGGCCTATCCCTTCCGCAAGCATCCCGAACTCTCGCAGCAATTGGATCGGGCAGCGCGCGAGCACCGCGTGTCCCTGCTGGGTACTGGTGTAAACCCTGGTTTCGCTATGGATAAGCTGGTGCTCACGCTTTCCACCGCCTGCCAGGAGGTGCGGCAGGTGAAAGTACGCCGGGTGGTGGATGCTTCGCGGCGGCGTCTTCCGCTGCAGAAAAAAGTGGGCGCCGGCATGACGGTAGATGAATTTCAGGCGCAGGTGCGCGCCGGCGTCATCAAGCACCATGGCTTGCCGGAATCCGCCGCCATGATCGCCGACTCGCTCGGTCTGCGGGTGGATGACATCGCAGAAACCATCGAGCCGGTGGTGGCGCAGGAAAGCGTGCGCAGTGAGTTTCTCGAGGTCCCTGCTGGCCGGGTTAAAGGCGTCCGCCAAGTGGCCCGCGGCAGCAGAGGCGGAGAGGAAAGTGTTCGCCTGGAGCTGGAAATGTATCTAGGCGCGCGCGAGCCTGTGGATTCCATCGAGATCAGCGGTGTTCCCGATCTCAAGCTGGCCATTCCCGGCGGTATTCACGGCGATTTGGCCACCGCCGCCATTGCCGTGAACTGCATTCCCGCCATGCTGGAAGCCAAACCAGGCCTGCTGACCTCGCGCGACATTCCCATGCGCTTCCTGCCGGGCGTGGCGAAATTGCAGAGCGTGGGAGCCTAGTTGGGTTTTTTGCCGTTGAGGCGATAGCGAAAGAAGGCGCGGTTGGCGGCGTTGGCCAGGCGACTCATGGCAGAGGCGGTTTCGGTTTCTTCGTCGGCGCCCTGGCGCAGGGCCTGGCGCAGTTTTTCACGCAGATCGGATTCCTGGTTCACGACCTGGCAGTAGAACCACAGGAAGTGCCGCATCTGATCCAGGGCAGATTTGAGGGTCTCAAGGGCCTCCACACTGACCGGTTCTTCCTCCGGATCGGACGGAGTTTGCATAGCGGCCAGGTTCAACTCCTGCTGGATCGCCCTCAGGTCTTCGGTTACGCGCTCGATGCGAGCTGTCACTTCGTCCATGTGGACCTGTTCCCTTCTCTTGCACGTGCCGCACACGATGCAAAAGACGACCTGATGTTCTCACCCGCTGCAGGGCAGCAGCCAGATGTCCTGTGTCCATGAGCCTTGGTAATGGAACGTTACTTCCAGCGGATCCCGCATCCAGCGGGCATTTCCGGGCAGCAACCCGCGGTAACCACCCGCCGGAAGTAACCGTACCGCTCTGGTCAGGTCAGACCGTGGAGCGGCGCGGCCCGCGCACAAAGTGAACAATCAGTGAGATTACCGCCACTACCAGCAACAGGTGAATCAGCCCGGAAGTAACATGCACCGCCAGCCAGAAGATCAGCCACAACACCAAAAGCACGAAAAACAACCACAGGAAAATTCCCATGGGCAAGCCTCCTCCGTACTGAGGCTTAGAGGGTCCGGTATGGAGCCCAGGTTGCACTACGGCAGAATGCCGCGCGGTATGCGTCGGCTTCCGAGCTGTTTTCCATAAGCCTTTTAGCTCATTTGTGTTACAAACCTTGCTGTGCAGAGCGCGAAGGCGGCGCAAGGAAGCCTGGTACGCAGCATCGGGCGCTGGAGCCTGGCCGCGCTCATGGTTAACTCCATTATCGGCAGCGGCATCTTTGGCCTGCCGTCATTGATTTCCCGCCAACTGGGTGCTGCCGGGCCGGTGGCCTGGGTGGCAGCCGCGGTTTTCAGCGGCATCATCATGGGTAGCTTTGCGGAGGTAGCCTCCCGCTTTACTGCCACCGGAGGTCCCTACCTCTACGCTCGGGTTGCCTTCGGGCGCTTTACCGGCATCCTGATGGGCTGGCTGACCTGGCTGGTGCGGTTGGCATCAGCGGCAGCCAATGCCAACCTGTTCCTGATCTACCTGGCAGAGTTCTGGCAGCGTGCGCAAGCGCCGGTCTCGCGGGTAATCGTACTGACAGCACTGATCGGCATGCTGACCGCCATCAACTACGTGGGTGTGAATGCCGGCACGCAAATGAGCAACGTCTTCACCGTCGCCAAATTGCTGCCCTTAGCGGTATTCATTCTCCTGGGCGGTGTTTATCTTTTTTCCCATCAGCACCCTGTGCATGTTGGAATTACGAACACTGGAAGCGGTTCGTGGCTGGACGCCATGCTGCTGATGGTCTTTGCCTATGGCGGATTCGAGGGCGCGCTGCTGCCCATGGGCGAAGCCAAGGACCCGCGCCGCGACGCGCCCTTCGCGCTGATTGCCGCCCTGGTCACCTGTGCCGTGGTTTACACGCTGGTGCAGGTGGTGGTGATGGGTGTGCTGGCCAACTCCGCCGCCGGCGATCGCCCTTTGGCAACCGCGGCGCAGGTATTCATGGGGGAGGCAGGGACGGCCTTCATTTCCCTTGGAGCTTTGCTTTCCATTTATGGCTATCTCTCCTCCATGATCCTCAATGCCCCTCGCCTGACGTTTGCTCTCGCCGAGCAGGGGGATTTTCCCCAGATATTCGCCGCCATCCATCCCCGCTTCCGCACTCCCTACTTCTCCATCCTGGTGTTTGCCGGGCTGCTGTGGGTCTTGGCATTCACCGGCAGTTTCCAGTGGAATGTGGTGCTCTCGGCGATTGCCCGGCTGTTTTACTATGGCATTGTATGCGCCGCCCTGATTCTGCTGCGGCGCCGCACCCCGGGCGAAGCCCGTTTCCGCCTGCCCGCCGGCACAGTTCTGGCAGGAATCGGCATCGGATTGTGCCTGGTATTCCTCACCGCCATGCAGCGCAGCGCCTTCTACATTCTGGCGGTGGTCGCTCTGGTGGCGCTGCTGAACTGGGTGTGGGCAACTCGCCGGGCGCGGGCGACAGGTTAATGGTAATGGGCCGAAGTGTTGTCCACCTGCCTACCTGAGTGTTACGCTACGCGCTTCCCATGAAACGGCTCTTCGGGACCTTATTCCTGCTGCTGTTGACGACTGCGTTTGCCCTTGCCGCACCCTCCGAATTCGTGCTGCAGAAGGATGTTGCCGTCCCCATGCGTGACGGCATCGTGCTGCACGCGGACATCCTTCTCCCGCGGGCTAAGGGACGCTTCCCCACGCTGGTCTATCGCACTCCCTACAACAAAGAGGATGCGCTGAAGACTTACACCACATTCCAGCACGCCGCGGAGCGCGGCTACGCTGTGGTGGTACAAGATGTGCGCGGCCGCTATGCGTCGGCTGGCGAGTTCGCCGCCTATCAGAATGAAGGCCGCGATGGTTATGACACCATCGAGTGGGCGGCGCGCCAACCCTGGTCGGATGGCAATATCGGCACCTTCGGACTGTCTTATCCTGGCGCGGTGCAATGGCTGGCCGCGGTGGAGAGCCCGCCGCACTTGAAGGCCATGGTGCCGGCCATGACCTTTTCCACTCCGCGCAACTTTTTCTACTCCAGCGGCGCCTTTGACCTGTCGTGGATCGGGTGGATTTGGGAGGATATTGCGCCCGACTTGCGCGTGAAGAAGAACTTGCCCGGTCCGAGAACCTACAAAGACGCCGAAGCAGCCTGGCCCACGACTAAAAACAGGTTGCTGTGGACCGTTCCCCTGGATTCGCTGCCGGAGTTTCGTAGCCTGGCGCCCTTCTACTATGACTGGCTGCACCATCCCCCTGATGACCCATGGTGGAACTGGGCGGAACTGCGCGACAAGTACTCGCGCGTGCATGCGGCCGTGCTCAACCTTTCCGGCTGGTACGACGAGGACTACGGACCGGAGGGGGCGACCACAAGTTATCTTGGCCTGCTTGCCGCGCGCAAAGGACAGCGCGATGCCCGTACCCAACTGCTGATCGGCCCTTGGATTCACGGCGTGCAGGAAACCGGCAAGACCAAATCCGGGGAGCGCGAGTTCGGTTCCACGGCGAGCATTGATTATGACCAGGTGGTACTGCGCTGGATGGACCATTATCTGCGCGGCATGCACAACGGAGTGGGACGGGAAAAACCGGTGCGCCTCTTCCTCATGGGCGAAAACCGCTGGCGCGACGAAGCGACCTGGCCGCCGGCGGAGGCAAAGCCGGTTTCATTCTATCTGGCGGGGGCAGGCCCGGAGAAAAAAGGCGGCACGCTGGCCGGCGCCGCGCCATCCGAGGAAGAGTTCAGCGTCTTCACCTCCGACCCATCCCATCCCGTGGTGGACCCTTACGCGGGAAAGCTGGGTGCGCATGATTTTCGCGAACTGGCCAAGCGCCCGGACGTGCTGGTGTTTGACTCCGAACCGCTTGCCAAAAATATTACCGCACTTGGGCCGATCACCGTGGAGGTCTACGTTTCCTGCGATTGCCCCGATTTTGATCTTTGGGTGCGGCTGCTGGACGTGGCTCCCGATGGCACGGTCTTCAACCTGATGAGTCCGGGCAACGACGTGCTGCGCGCCAGCTATCGTGAGCTGCAGCGTGGTCGCCAGTTGCTCACGCCGGGACAGGTTTATAAGCTGACGCTGCCCAACATGCGCACCGGCAACGTGTTTGCCGCGGGGCACCGCATCCGGGTACAGATTTCGGGTTCGTTCTTCCCCGACTTTTCCCGTAACCCACAGAGCGGCGAACTGGAAACCGTTTCGGCCAAAATGCGCAAGGCGGAAATTCGCATTTACCACGACCGCGAACACCCTTCCCGCATTGTGCTGCCGGTGGTGCCGCGATGAGTTCAGGAGCTAACTTGCGAATTCGAACGCTGTTCGTAATGATCCTTTCTCTAATAACTGCCACCGCTTTTGCCGGCCGCGAGCCGGTGCTGAAGCAGATCGCTCTGCCGCATCCTTACTACTACCGCGAGATGTATCTGCCGCAGCTCACCACCGGCCCCAGTTCGGTGGCCTGGTCGCCAGACTCGAAGGAAGTCGTGTATTCCATGGCGGGCTCGCTGTGGCGGCAGCGGGTAGATTCGGGCACGGCGCAGCAGTTGACCACGGGTCCCGGCTACGATTACCAGCCAGACTGGTCCCATGACGGGCGCTGGATCGTGTACGCCACGTATTACAAGGATGCGCTCGAACTGCGCGCCCTGGATTTGCAGAGCGGGCAATCGAAGCAGCTGACTTCCGGGGGCAACGTCAACGTGGAACCGCGTTTCTCGCCGGACGGCAGGCGCATCGCTTTCGTCAGCACCGCCTACAACGGACGCTTCCATATTTTTGCCGGTGATTTCGGGAATGGAACGCTGAGCAACGTGCAACGTCTGACCGGTGAAACCCGCAGTTCCCTGCCCCGCTATTACTACAGCCCGTTCGATACCGAGATCAGCCCTGCCTGGTCGCCGGACGGAAGCGAACTGGTCTTCATCTGCAATCGCGGCCACATCTACGGCTCCGGTGGCTTCTGGCGGATGAAGGCGCAGCCCGGCGCCGCGGCGCGCGAAATTCATTATGAAGAAACCACCTGGAAGGCGCGCCCGGACTGGTCGCCCGATGGCACGCGCCTGGTTTACAGCTCCTACCTGGGCCGGCAGTGGAACCAGCTTTCGGTCATTCCCGCGAGCGGCGGCGATGCATTCCCGCTGAGCTATGGCGAGTACGACAACACTGCCCCGCGCTGGTCTCCGGACGGCCAGCATATAGCATTCATCTCCAACCGCGGCGGCAACACCTCACTATGGATCGAAAATGCGTTTGGCGGAACGCAGCGTCAGCTTGAAATCAAACAGCGTCATTATCTGAAGGCAATGGGCCAGTTGAGCATTACGGTACTGGGCCTATCCGGCAAGCCCACGCCAGCGCGCGTGTTCGTTATCGGTTCCGACCATCGGGCCTATGCGCCAGACAACGCCTGGATGCACGCTGATGACAGCTTCGATCCCGCGCAGCAGGCTTTCGAAGCCCACTATTTCCACACCACAGGCCACAGCGAATTGGCCGTTCCTGCGGGCGCCGTTTCCGTCGAAGTGATGAAGGGCTTCGAGTACAGGGTGGAGAAGCAGGATGTGACCATGGGGCGCAATGGGCGGGGCGGCATCACGTTTCACCTGCACCCGATCAAGTGGTCACAGAAGGGAGACGTTGCGAGCAACGTCTCTACCGAGAATTCCCACTGGGCGAGCGCCGACCTCCACGTGCACATGAATTATGCCGGCGTCTATCGCAATACGCCGCAGCATTTGGTGCAGCAAGGTGAAGCCGAGAACCTTGGCATCATCGAGGATTTGGTAGTGAACAAGGAAGTTCGTGTTCCGGATATTGCGTACTTCCGTCTGGGACGCGATCCCGCTTCCAAGCCGGACATGCTGCTGATGCAGAGCCAGGAATTTCACACCAGCTACTGGGGCCACCTGGGGCTGCTCAACCTGACGCGCAATTTTCTGCTTCCCGGCTACGCGGCCTATCCCAACACAGCGGCGGCAAGCCTGTATCCCAGCAACGCCGACATCGCCGACCTGGCGCACGCGCAGGGGGCGCTGGTGGGTTATGTGCACCCCTTTGATACCTTTCCCAATCCGGCCGACCCAGCGCCGCTCACCGACGAACTGCCGGTGGATGTGGCGCTGGGCAAGGTGGACTACATGGAAATTCTCGGCTTCAGCGACCACAAATCCACCGCCTCGGTGTGGTACAAGCTGCTGAACTGCGGCTTCCACATTCCCACCGGCGCAGGGACCGACGCCATGGCCAACTTCGCTTCTCTGCGCGGGCCCGTGGGCTTGAACCGCGTCTATGCGCAGGTGCCGGCGGGGCCGAACAACATTCATCAGTTCCTGAATTCCCTGCGCCACGGGCACACCTTCGCCACCAACGGGCCGCTGCTGCGCTTCACGCTGGAAGATCAGCCCATTGGCGGCGAACTGAAGGTGCCTGCCGGCAGCAATCAGGTGAAATTTACGGCGGCTATGCGCTCGATTGTGCCGGTGGATCACCTGCAGGTGTTGTGTAATGGAAACGTGGTGCGCGAGATCCCGCTTTCCAAGCAGCGCGATGCAGCCGACGCAGAGGGCACCCTGCCGATTTCCAAAAGCGGCTGGTGCATTTTGCGGGCGTGGAACGAGAAGGCGGAGCTGCCCGTGCTCGATCTGTATCCCTACGCGACTACCAGCCCGATTTACATCAGCGTGGGCGGCGAGCCGGTGCGCTCAGCCAAGGACGCTGCCTACTTTGTGGCCTGGATTGACCGCTTGTCACAGGCGGTGGCCGGCTATCCTGACTGGCGATCCGCTATGGAAAAGGAACACGTACTGAAGCTGCTGTCTGATGCACGCGCGATCTACGCGCGACAGACAAATTGAACATCTTCTTCTAGTGCGTGTACGGCACCGCGCCAAACATCATGCTCATGCCGGCACGCCGCCGCAGTTCGCCGAGCACAGCTTGGGCAGCGTTCTGGTAAGTGCGGCTGGGATCGGAAGGCGTGGGATCTGACCACACGGCTTCATAGATGAGCTGGGCGGCCTCGCGCACGTCCATGCACAACGCGGCTTCCAGCTGCTCCATACGCTCGGCCGCCTGGTTATAGCAGGTTTTGCAAATGGAGGCCGGCTCGGAACCCTGGCGATGGTTTCGCTCCAGGGTGCAGCGGAAGGCCGCCGCCGGTTTGATCTGGGTGTGGCTGGCGTAAAGCTGCGATTTGTATTCCTTCAGCAAGCGCTCCCGATCCTCAGGACTGGCGGCGGGCTCCGGGGCTGTGATCTGCGGCTGGCCGCCAAGAGCCTGGGCGATTTCCGCCCGCAAGTTCTCCAGTTCGTGTTTCAGTTCGGTGGCGGGGACAGGCGCAGTGCTGGAGGCAATCCGCTCCTGGCATCCGCAGTAAGGGCAGGCGTTTAAGTCGGCGGTATAGTAAGTCTTGCAGTTGGCGCAGGGCAAGCCGTAGCCCGCGCGACGGACGGCCCGCTCCGCGCTCGGCTGTTCGCTGACTGGCGCCGTGCTGCGGCGGGGCGCTCGCGTGCTCGGTTCACTTTCAGGGTTCCAGGACGACTGGTTGGGATCCATGCTGCCTCTCCTGCGCTGCCTGGCTCAGCTCTTTACGGCCCATGCCAAGCGGGGATATGTGCCCGGCGGCCAGGTTCGACCGCACGAACACGCCCTCGAGAACTGGCACTTGCGTTGCCATAAGGGGCTCATGGAAACAAAGCATTTAGCTCTGGCCTTGAGCCTCAATTTCATCTCAGTTTGAGAACAATTCTCAAAAGGCGAGAAAGCCCGCACTTTCAGTCGGCTTTCCTGTGCTCATAGTGCATAGTGAATGCACGAAAAGCCAGAATCATTGAACGATGCGGGTTACTTCGGTAAGCTTCGCCTCGAACCTTCAAGGTCTGCTGCGGCCCGGATAAGGCTAACTGGCCTAATTTGACTAGCTCTCTGACCTCTTGTAACGTGTACTGAGGTATTTACCGGTTCTGTAGTCCCCGGAGGTATAGATGTTTGACGGCCTTTTCCAACCCATGCACCTGCTGGTGATCTTCGCGATCGCCCTGTTCGTCTTCGGCCCCAAGAAACTGCCCGAATTGGGCAAAGGGATCGGAGAAGGCATCAAGGCGCTCAAGGAAGGTTTGCGCGATGAGCCCAAAGCGGCCGCCACCACCGCCAGCGCCAGCGAGAAAACAGGCGAGCAGGTCAGCAAGAGCTAGCGTTTAATTGGCGATTGAAGATTTTTGATTGACGATTAGCGTGAGGCATTTGACCGTAGCCATTCTGATTGTCCCTCCCGCTTGGGGAAACCTCTTCTCAACCCTCAGCAGTTGAAAATCACCCGGAGAAGCCTTGGGACTTGCCGCGCTCCCCGGCCAGCGCCTCCAACGGGGGAAAGGATTCGGGCACAGTGAAGGTAAGCTCCGGGGGCTGCACGCCGGTGTTCATGGCATGCACGAACATCTCGATGGCCATGCCGGTATTGGGCGGGATTATGACGGTGGCGGTCAGCAGGCTGCTGCGTACCCAAGCCTGTCCGGTCTGCGGCAATCCGTCGCAGCCGGCGTAAGGAAGACTGAGCCAGCGCTCGCGTTCGCTGATGCTGGTCTGCTCCTGGAAGGCCTTGCGCGCGCCCAGCGCCATGGAATCATCCTGCCCCGCAACTAAATCAATGTGCATCTCGCGGGAGGTGCGCAAGCGCAGCCAGGAGGAAACCGCCTGGTAGGAACTGACCTCGGTCCACTTCCCTTTCAGCATACGGACCTGCACATTCGCCGGCTTGGTTTCGTACATTCCTGTAGTGCGCTGCTGGGCGGCGGAGCTGCCCGAAGGTCCCTGGATGTACAAGACGCACCCGCCGTTGGGCAGCAGAGCGGCGAATTGCCGCCCCTGGATGCGCCCAACTTCCTCGTGGTTAGAAGTAATGGAGAACACTGGAGCCTTGCCGACCTTGCGCAGTTCGGCTATATAATCCACTTCCCGGTTCAGAACCACCCAGCCCACGCCGGCCGCAGCCGCGGCAGCAGCGACCTGGGGGAACCCCGTGCCTCCAGCGGGCTCGAAGATGATGGCATCGGGGCGGGGCGACGAGGACTGAATGACCTTGAGCAACTGCTGGCTCTGGGTGATGGCGTCATTGTCGGCGTGGATGATCTGCACGTCCGCATTGAGACGCCGGGCAGCATCTTTGGCGGAGTTGGCCTGCTCGATCTGATAATCGTTGTCGTTGGTCGGCAGCGAAATGAGTAAGTTCAGCTTCTTCACGACCGGATTGCCTCTTGCCCTCAATAATACCCCTACTGTCGAAGGAACATTCCTGACTGTGGTAACCAAGAGACGTCATGGGACCCGAGGCAGCGCACTGCCGGTGCTAAAATGCGCGGTTCGCCCAAGGAGAACCCGTTCATGCTGCGCAAATGTTTAATCCTGCTGGCGTTGATGCCGTTGTGCTGCGCCCTGGCCTGGCCGCAAAACAAACTTTCTGTGCACTGGGAAGAGCTGACAGCGCCCGACTTCGTGCGCGCCATTCATCAGTCCCAGGGCACATGTCTGTTGCCCTTTGGCATCCTGGAAAAGCACGGCCCGCACCTGCCTTTGGGCAATGACCTCATTAATGCCCGCTACATTGCTCTGCACGCCGCGGAGCAGGAATATGCCGTGGTGTTTCCGCAGTATTACTTCGGACAGATTTTTGAGGCCAAGCATCAGCCTGGCACCATTGCCTACAGCCCGCAGATGCAGATGGACCTGCTGCAGGAAACCAGCGACGAGATGGCGCGCAACGGATGTAAGAAGATCATCATTGTGAACGGGCACGGTGGCAACGAACACCTGCTGCCCTTCTTCGCCCAGTCGCAGCTCTACGAACCGCACGACTATGTGGTGTACATCTACGCTCACGGCGAGGTACCGCCGGGCGGGCCGCCAAAAAAGACCACGTTGGACATGCACGCAGGCGAATCGGAAACCTCGGATACTCTGGTCTCCCGGCCCGATTTGGTACACATGGATCGCGCCCAGCAGCAATCGGGCGCCGACCTCAACCGCCAACACCTTCCGCCCAGCCTCTACACCGGCATCTGGTGGTACGCCAAGTTCCCCAACCACTACTCCGGGGATGGTTCGGCAGCCACGAAGGAACTGGGCGAATACCGCATGAATGCGCAGATCAAAGGCCTGGTGGAGGCCATCCGCGCCGTCAAGGCAGACAACGTGAGCTTGCAACTGCAAAAGGAGTTTTATCAGAAAAGCACGCACCCGCTGGACACGAAGCAGTGAGTTCTGCCTTACTGCGCGCAGGCGGGTACAATCCTTCGGTGTCGTTTCTTGACCTGTGCTGGTTGCATCGCCTGCTTCTCGTTTTGTGATACCCTCGTGAGCAATCGGGGCGGGCACCGGCATTCCCTCGAAAAATCGTTGGCGACCGCGCTACGCAAAGGCATTCTGCCGCAGATTCTCACCACACTTTCTGGAGCGAACAGGAATGGCGACAACACAGGTTTCACTTCCCACTGAGATCAATTCATTTGAACGAATCATGCAACTGGCCAACGGCTTTGTGCTCTCCTCTGCCCTGCATGCGGTAACCAGGCTGGGGGTTCCCGACCTGCTGGCGCAAGGTGAGCGGCCGGTTCGGGAACTAGCCGCCAAAACCGGCTGCAACGAAGACGCGCTCTATCGCGTGCTGCGCGCCCTGGCCAGCGTGGGTGTTTTCACCGAGACTGCGGGGCCCACCTTCGCCCTGACGCCTGTTTCCCAAGCGCTGCGCGGTGATGTGCGGGACAGCGCCAAGGAAATGGTGCTGTGGATGGGCAATCGCTTTCACTTTCACGTGTGGGCGGAGCTGACCTACTCCGTGCAAACCGGCAAGCCGGCGGTGGAGCAGATTTACGGCAAGCCGGCATTTGAAGCGATCGGAGCGCAGCCGGACGTGGCCCACGACTTCAACACCGCCATGACCTGTTTGAGCCGGGCTCTGGCTCCCGCCGTCCTCGAGGCCTACGACTTCGCCGGTATTGACACGCTCATGGATGTCGCCGGCGGGCACGGCTTCATTCTGTGCGAAATTCTCACCCAATATCCCCAACTCAAAGGCATTCTCTTCGATGTGCCCAGCGTGGTTGAAGATCCCAAGTGCGCCCAATGCCTGCTGAACGTGAACCACCGCTGCCGCACTATAGCGGGCAACTTCTTCGAGCAAATTCCCAGCGGCGCCGACGCTTACTACATGCAGCACATCATTCATGACTGGGACGACGAACCCGCGCTTAAGATCCTGGGCAACTGCCGCCAGGCGCTGGAGGGGCAGAAAAACGGGAAACTGCTGGTAGTGGACTCCGTGATCCCGGAAAACTCGTCGCCTCATTTCGGCAAATTGCTCGACCTGGAGATGCTGCTGATGCCCGGCGGGCGGGAGCGCAGCGAGCGCGAATTTCGGGCCTTGTTTGCCAAGGCCGGATTTGAGATCACGCGCATCGCGCCCACTCGCAGAGCTGACAGCGTAATCGAAGCGCGCCTGCGGTAGGACCGCTAACGACGTGATGAGCGCTGCAGTGCGGTTGCCGGCTGTGTGCTCCGGTCACGCACCAGCAGCGCCAGTCGAGGAAACAGAAAAGCCCCCGCTGCGTCATCAATCACGTTGACCTGACAGGTGTAGAAGCCAGGCTTCAGATCCTTTAGCGGAACTTCCACCTGGAAGGCGGCGGCGTGCCGGTCCGCCGCGTTGAGTTGCTGCGCGGTCATGAGCGGCGTCTCGTATGCCTTTTTGTCGCCCTGAAAGAAGACCACGCTGGTAAGAAGGCGAATGCCGGATCGCTGCGGCCCGGGAGCCTCGTTGGCGGCCTCCTTCGCGGGGTCATAGACTTCGTAATAAAGATAGAGCTGCTGGTTAGATGAGAAGACGTGGGTCACGCTGGGAACAAGTTCCCAGCCGCCACGCACCAGGGGATTGTCTTCGTGGCCTTTGATGGGCTGCCGCTGGCCGGCCAGCACCACCGTGCTCATCTTCAGCGGAGTCTTCTTCATGTCCGGGACCGTCAGATCGGTCTCGAACGATCCGGTTCTGCCCGTCTGGTTCTCGCGCACAATGAACTTCAGGTGATACTTGCCCGGCGGTAGCAGCACGCCCGTGTCGTACTGCACATTCTTGCGCTGCACCTCGAGCGAACCGCGCAACGCCAGCTTCACCGTATCGCGCACGCGCGCCATCGGCCGCTTGGCTGGGTCGAGCACCACGCCCAGAACATCAATGGTGGCGTGGTCCTGGTCCTTGCTGCGGGTAAAGGGTATTTCCGAGCCGGGCACTACGATGGAAACCGGAACGAAGAACTTGTTACGCCCGGTGCGGAAGTATACGGCTGAAAGGAAAACCGGCAGGTCGGTGCTGGGCAGATCGGAAGCCAGTTCCTGCTCCAATTGGTTCTCGCGGTCGGTGCGATTGGTGTGCTGGAAATCAGCGGGAGCGTAGTAGCCGCGGCGATACACCAGCTTCAGATCGGGGGGGTTTACCCGCACCGTGATGCGGCGGAATCGGCCATCGCGCATGGGATTGCTGCTGCGATAGCCGAGCAGGTAATAGGTGGAGGTGTCTGCCTGCACGCGGCGAAAGACCTGGCTGAAGTCGTTGCTGTCGAGGAAGGCGCGACCGCCGGTGTCGCCAGCCAAAGTGACCAGCGTCTTCTGGGTGGTGAAATTCGAGTTGTACTGGTTGAGGGTTGACTTTCCCGAGTAAGGAGAAGTGCCGCGCAAGCTGGCCTGCTGTGCCTCGCCTCCCGGCACCATAGCCTGCAAGCCCCGTGTGTCCGTTGTGTAAATGGAAACGTTCGAGCGCACAGCCGCGTTGATGGTCGCCCGCAGCTCGGACTGGTTCTCCACCCCGGTGCGATCCATGCCGCTGGCGAAATAGATGATGGACTTCTTCTGGTCCACCTGCGCCATGGACTCGGCCAGCGCGCGCAGCGCTTCCAGCCTCCGATCGGTGTTAAAGATGTTGTATTCCGTATCGTCGGGCGTGAAGGGCTGGCTTGTTTCCGGCGTGCCCTCGGTGGTACCGATGGAGCCCTCTTCGTATCCCTGGCCGCTGTTAGAGCTGAAACCATCCACCGCTTTCAGCAGAAGCTCGCGGTCGGCGGTGAGGTCCTGGTTGACCACCAGCGAAGAATCCAGCGAGGCCACGGCCACCAGATCGGCGGGCGACATCTGCTTCCTGATGTAGTCTTCCGCCGCCTTTACCGCCCGATCCACCTCCTCCGGTTCCATGGAACTGAGGTCGAAGAACAATATGATCAAACGCCGATCCTTCAGAATCGACTTGTCCACTTGCGGGATCGAGGTGCCGGGGGCGGTCTCAGCGGTGAGCACCTTGGCTTGCTGCGCGTTGGTGGGCAGCACGATTTCCGTGTTTTCTATATCGAAGGAGGCGATGCGCTGCGGCTTGCCGTCTTCCAGCACGGTGAAGTCATTGGCCGTTAGCCCGCGCACCGGGTTGCCCTGGCGGTCGCGCACGGTGACGTTCACCAGCACCAGTTCACTGAAAGTGCGGAAGGTGTACTGGGGACGGGCGGTCTGCGCCGGCGCTAGCCCTGCGAGCAACGCCACCCATAATGCGACAGCCATCGCCCGGCTTCCCCACCAACTCCGATGTTTTGGGCTCGAGTTCATGTTTCAGAAGCGATACCGTAATGCGAACTGAAGCTCGCGCATGGTCCCCGCTGCAGCCACGCGCCCGAAGGAAGGCGAATTAACGGTGGTATCAATGAGCGTGAACTGTGGCGTATTGAAAACGTTGGTGGCCTGCGCGCGCACCTCCAGAATGCGCGCCTCGCCCATGGGAATCACCTTGGTCATGGCCATATCGAACAAAATGGTCGGCGGACCGATGATGGTGTTGCGGCCGGCATCTCCGTATTGCCCGGCGGGCGGAGCCACAAAAGCGGCGGTGTTGAACCATTCGCCGACCGTGGGATTGGCCAGCGCAGCCGGCTGCCCGGTGACGTCGGCGCGCAGCGTGCCATTAGTGCCGCGATTCACGTCGGCGAAGGAGCCGAGGACGCGCGCGGTAAAGGGCATGCCCGACTCGATGCTCCAGTCGCCGCTCCATTGCCAGTCACCGAACAGGGCGCACATTATGCCGCGCTGCACCAGGAAGTGCTTGTTGGCCCCAAAGGGAAGTTCCCACAGGTAGTCGGCGGTGAAGCGGTGCCGCTGGTCGAAGCTGGAGAGGCCGCGCTCCCCCGCCAGGTCAAAGGCATTCTGGGCCACGACGGTGGCTCCGCTGCCCAGGCTCGACGCGTTATCAATGGATTTGGAGAAGGTATAGGTGCCGCCGATGGAAATGCCGTTCTGCAGGTGCTTGCGCAGGCGCACGCTGCCGGCATGAGCCACGGAATCGCCCGCCGAGGTCTCCCATAGAAACGGCTGCACGTCCGGCAACAGCACTCCGGTCGCGGTGCGGTTGGGCGCTTCCACAATGTCCAGTCCAGTGCCCTTGGTGCCGGTGTAATCCACGTTCATGACCAGAGTGGGGGTCAACTCCTGCTGCACGTCAAGATTCCAGATTTGCACATAGCCAAGACGATAATCTGGATTGACCGCATAAGTATTGGTGATGGTTTGCGGCGCAGGCGCAGGAAAGCCGTTCTGCAAAGTCAACGGCAGGGCGGGCGAAGCAACATTGGTCGAAGTGAGCGAGAAGGGTGGCTGAAACGCCAGTTGCTGGGCGATATCGGAGTAGGCGCTGGTGTTGTAGTTGATGCCGTAACCGGCGCGCACCACGGTGTTGGCGAAAGCCTTCCAGGCAATGCCCAGGCGGGGCGCAAAGTTGTTGCGATCGGGGCGCACCAGGCCGGCGGGAAAGACACCATTGAAGGGCCCGCTCTGGCCGGGGAGCACGCGGGCCACGCAGGTGGTCTGCAGTCCGGCGCAGGCCAGCAGGTTGGGGGCCAGATCCAGGTTGGCAATCTGGTTGTTGGTTTCCGTGAACGGGGAAAAATACTCGTAGCGCAAACCAAAATTCAGAGTCAGGTTGCCGCGTACCCGCCAGTCGTCCAGCAGAAACAGGTCCCAGGAGTTGCCGCGGAAGTGGTAATTGTTGCTGCCATATTGCACCGAGGTCAGCTGCGGTAGCCCAAGCAGGAAATCGGCGAAGTCGTATCCCGTGCCCGCCACCGCCCTGCCGTTCACCATCTGGGCTGTGGCCACGCCGGTGAAGGTGAAACTGCCGCGAGCATTGTTGTCGGTCTGGGTGTTGAGCTGGATGCGGCGGAAGTCTCCGCCCCAGCGCAGGGTGTGATGGCCCTGCCGCCAGATCATGAAATCGGAGAAGCTCCAGGTCTGGTCGCGACGCAGCAGCGGGTTGGTATCGCTTATGGAACCGTAATTGGTAAACGAAAGATTGGGCAGCCCCCAGTCAAACGGGTCCTGCGACACCCCGGTGATGCCCAGGCCGCCGGTGATGTTCCGCAAATAGGCGTAAAGGTTGCGCGTAGAAATGGATTCGCGGTTGTAATCCATGCGCGCGATGTTGGTGATTTTCCCGAAACTGCGCACATAGCCGAGAGGCACGTCGAAGCCGTGCACCGAAGTACTGCCGCCCACGCTGGGATAAGGATTGGTCAATCCCGTATCCGAACTCTGGTAGTGGAAGCCGCCGTTTAAGCTATTGCGCTTGCCGCCGCGCCGCCACGGGCCGATGGTTCCTCCGCCGAACGCGTGCACCAGGTGGACATTCAGATTGTTTTCGTTGTCGGTGGCGGAAGTAAGGTAATGAAAGTTGTCCACCGTGCCAGGCAGGTTGGGCAGGGGAATATATGGCAGCAGGCCACGCGCCGCTGGGTTGATCTGCGTTTGAGGAATCACGCCGCCTGCGAAGGGCTGACCAGTAGCGGGATTGATGATAGTCACCGGCGAGCCGGCATTCGGGCCCGAGATCACCCGCGTGTTCGAGAAGTCTCCATTGCGCTGGTCCGTCGTGGGCACCGTGGAGAACGCGTCGTAAGGGTCGGAGGAGCGCAGTCCGGTGTAGGAAAGAAAATAAAAGGTCTTGTCGCCGCCGTTATAAATTTTAGGAATGTCTAAAGGCCCGCCCAAACCGCCACCGAAGCGGTGCTGGACGTAGCCGGGCTTGGAGACCGGCGCGCCGGTCAGCGAGTAGGGCGCCGCATCCAGAGCCGCGTCGCCGAGGTCGTAGAACAGCGTTCCGTGCGGACGATTGATGTTGAAGTGCCCGCGCCCGCCAAAAATCATCATCGGCCCCGGGCCCGGACCACCGCCGCCACGAGAACCTGGACCGCCGGGTCCGCCCGGACTGCCTGCACCACCGGGCCCCTGGCGGTAGCCGTTTGCATCGGCACGCTGTTCCCGCCACTCGCGAAAGCGCTGCTCCATCTCGGCGGTGCTCAAGCCGGCAAATTGACTGTTTACCGTGTTGCCTGAGACCGCGACCGATTCAGTAGCGGTATTGGGCGCCATTCCCGGCACCGGCATTCCCTGGGGGATGACCTGGTCAGTCTGAGAGTTGCCGCCCTCCTCGCTACTGGCGGAGAGCATGGCCTGCATGGCGCCCGGCCCTTGCCCGCCGGCCCTGCCCATGCCGGCAAAGCGGCCCCCTCCTGGCAACTGGTTGATCCGCGATTGCAGCACCAGGTCAAAATCGGCACGCACCCGCGGAACAGAACTGTTGATCACTACTTCGCGCGAGGCCATGGCAAAGGCGGTCATCCGCACTTGCACGGAATAATCGCCGGCGCCCACCGCCAGCAGGTAGCTGCCATCCAGATTGCTGGTGGTGACAACGCGCGTGCCTCTTTCGCTGTCAGTTGCCGAAACCGTAGCTCCCGGAACCGCCATATCGCCCGATCTCACGATGCCGAATACCTCTCCGGCCAGCGACTGGACCCCGTTTTGGGCGTAACCTTTCGCAGCAGCCGCAGTCAGTATTGCCAGTCCGGCCAGGATCGCGCGGAGGTATTTGCCCGCGCGTAGCCTGCGTGATCCGGCGAAGCAAGGAATCCTTATTGCTGAATCCATGTCTGGCACTGGAGTACGGATAAGCTACGCACTTATTAATCGAGGGCTGAGTTCGGTTTCTACCATCTCACGGAACAATCCAGCCACTCGTAAAAAATAGGTAAGCGAAGGTAAAGTTTTGTAAATTGCGCCTTACACTTCTTTACACCGGCGCCAAAGAAATGCGTGGCCAAACATGGCCGTCTTGGCATCGAACCGATAGCACCATTCATGCAGCTGCGCGATTGAGCACCCGCCGGCGCCTGGGCATGAGGGCGGGCATTGAGAGGATTCTGATGTTAAGACAACTCCATTTGCGAGCTGGGCTGGCGTTCACGCTGCTGGTCTGCATCGTCGCCCCGAACCCTGCTCCCGCCGCCGGGCTGACATCCTCTTCCCTGCTCGACACTGGCTATCGTCATCTGTATAACTTGCAATTCAATCAGGCTCACCAGGCATTTGCCGATTGGCAAATGCAGTATCCGCAGGACCCGCTGGGCCCGGCTTCGGATGCTGCCGCCTACCTCTTTTCTGAGTTCAACCGCTTGCACGTGCTGGAGTTCGAGTTATTCACCGACGACAAGAGGCTGGCCAATCAGCCTAAGCTGTCCCCGGACCCGGAGGTAAAGCAAGCCTTCCAAGCCCAGCTTCAAAAGACGGAGCAACTTGCCTATATAGCGCTGCAGCGCAATCCGAACGACGCCAACGCACTGTTCGCCAAGGCGCTGCGCCTCGGATTGCAGGGCGACTACACGGCTCTGATTGAGAAGCGCTATCTGGCAGGACTGGGTTATATGAAGCGGGGACGGGTGATTGCCCAGCAACTGTTAGTGCGCGACCCCACCTATTACGACGCCTACTTGGCCATTGGGGTGGAAAATTACCTGCTCAGCCTGAAACCCGCGCCCCTGCGCTGGCTGCTGCGTCTGGATGGAGCGCAAACCGACAAAACTCTGGGCCTGGAGAAACTGCAGATTGTCGCCGAGAAAGGCCACTATCTTCTTCCCTACGCCCGCCTGCTGCTGGCGGTGGCGGCGCTGCGCGACAATAACCGCGCCCAGGCACGCGTCCTGCTGGAAGGACTGGCCCAGGAGTTCCCCAGGAATCACCTCTACACCGAGGAACTAGCACAGTTGCAAAAACCGCCACGCTAAGAATCGCGAGGGGGCGCCAGCTCACTCTTGTAACCCTGGAAAATTCGGTTGACTTTAAGTCTTAATGGCTTAAGATGTTGAACCAGTCTTTTTTTCGCGACGTCACTTCTTCCAAAATGGTTGCTAAATCATGAAGACCAGGCGCAAGGCCATTTTGCCGACTCCCGCGGAGCTTCGCATCCTGCAGGTCTTGTGGCGGCTCGGCCAGGCGACTGTGGAAGAAGTAGTGAATCATTCCCACTCCTCGCCCAAGCCCAACTACAAGACGGTGCAGACCTTATTGCGCATCATGGAGCAGAAGGGGTTGGCGCGGCACGCCAGCCGGGGACGAGTTTTTGTGTTTGAGCCACGGGTCAGCCGCGAAGAAGTGGGGCAACTTTCGGTGCGCACGCTGATGGAGCAGAATTTCGGCGGCTCTCCCGCGGAGCTGCTGGTGAACCTGTTGGAAGCTGGGCCGGTAGAAGAGGCCGAACTGGACGAACTTGAAGCTCTTATCAGGAACTACCGCATGCAAAAGCGGGAGTCCTCCAGTTAGAGCCGATGGGAGAGAGCACTGCCGGACTTCGCTATGCCTGACTCCTTGCCTTATTTCGCCAGCATTCTGGCCAGTTACTTTGTGCGCGTGACCGTTGCTTACGGCGTGTTCTGGCTGCTGAGCCGCCTTTCTCCGAGTCCGCGTCGGCGCTTTGCACTCTGGCTTCTGTTTCTCCTCGGCGCCGCGGGATATTGGGCCGTGACTCTCATCCCCACCCGGCTTGATTTGACGGTCAGCATGGCCGTGAAGCGCCTGCCGGTGCACACCGCCGGCTTGGCCCCGTATACCGTACTCTTCCCAGCCTCTTGGGCTCCGGCCCTGACCGTAATAGCGCTGGCGGTTGCCGCCGCATATCTGCTGGGGGCCCTTCTGCTTTTGGCGAACATGCTGTGGCAGCATCTTGGCCTGTGGCGCGCGTTGAGGCAGGCCCAGGAGCCTTCGCGCGATTTGATGCTGCTCTTTGAGCAGATGCGCCGGGGTTTCGGACTGCGCCATTGCCGGCTGCAGATTTTGCCGCAACTGAATTCGCCGGCGACTGCAGGCTGGCTAAGGCCGAGCATCCTGCTGCCGGCAATTTGCGAAGAGTTTAGCGACGGCTCAGAGCTCGCCGACGTGCTCTATCACGAGTTGATGCATGTGGCTCGCCGCGACTATCTGTGGGCTGCGGTCAGTGACTTCCTACGCTGCTTGCTTTTCTTCCATCCCGCGGTGTGGCGGGCGCGCCAGCACATGCGTCTGCAGCGGGAGTTGGCCTGCGATGTGGCGGTGGTCAGCGGCCGGCCGGAGCACCGCGCCGACTACGCTCAGTGCCTTACCCGCTTTGCGCGCCTGCGTATGCAGCAACCCGGCGGCTCCGTGGGCATTGATTTTGCCGCTTCCGCTTCCCTGCTGGGCATGCGGGTGCGGGCTGTGCTCAGCCATCGGCCGCAGCTTTCCTGGTGGAGGAATGGGCTGCGTTTAGCCGTCAGTCTGGCCCTGCTGGTCTGCCTTGGTCTGCTGTGGCCGGTATTTGGCATCGTAGCCGATTTTGCCGTTGCCCCGCAGTTGGCGCGTGTTGTCGCGCCGCCTCCAGCGGTGGTCCGGACGCCAGTCGCCCATGCTCGCTCTCCCAGGCGGCTGCGAACTCGCGCGCGGCACGAGGCGCTTATCCCGCCTCTATTTGCCTACCCATCGCCGCGGCCAGTGCTCCTTTCCCCTCCCACGAGTCAACCCCAGGCCCCGGTTATGATGGCGATGGCTCGTTCCGATTTCGGGCCGCAGTCTGACACTCTTGACCCAAGCGCCCCGAGCCCGGTCAGGGATGAGGCTGCACCGAATTGGGGGGAGACGCGCCCTCTAAGTCATGCCCGCGCCAGACTGGTGAACGTAGTACAACGGGTGGCCACGGAACTGGCCCAAATTGGCCGCGGGCAACTGGAACGCGCGGGCCGCGATCGTGGCGGCCACTGACCCGACGCTCATTTCTCCCCGAAGTTCTCTTCCCGCAGCACCTGAGTCTTAATATTTTAAGATTTCGCTTGACTTCGACTCTTAACTGTTTAAGACTGGTGCACAATCCCGAACGGGATAGCGATGCAGCGGGGCTGGCAGCCGAAGGGTTGAGGGAGAGACCAGCTGCAGGCCCCGCTTACGGCCGCTCCCGCGGCCGGCTCGCGTGACGGGATATAAATAATTATTGCCTTCCGGACAGGTGACATGCTGGCGATAGCAGAAAAGGAACTGGTGGCGATCGTCGCTGAGGAGATGACGGCGGGCATCGAGGCAGCTGTAGGCGGCTGGATGGCCGATATCGAGGATATCCTGAACAGTCGCCTGAGTGACTCCGCCAAGCTTTCGGCCATCCAGTCCGTAGTCAACGTCTGCAAGCGTGATCTGGCTCTGTCCCGGTGACGTAGCAGAGTGCTCCTGCTTGCAGTTTGTCCAATGCCGCGCACGTAAATGGGGGCGGTCTCAGCTGTTTACACCGGCAAGCACTCTGAAGTTGCATTTACCCGCGCTATCAAGCCAACGTAAAGTTTTGTAAAGAACAAGTTACACTTCTTTACAGCCACTCGTTCCGTACTCCTGTAAGAATATTCAACGTGAACCGCGTATTAGCTTCGGTAATGACCTCGACTACGGAGTGGCCGCTCGCCTCTGACCAATCCAGCACGATTCGCGTGGGCGATATTGAACTCGACACCGCTACCCGCGCGGTACGAACCGCCAGCAAGTCGGCTCGGCTCACGGTGATTGAGTTCACCGTACTTGAGCTGCTGCTGCAACGCCTTGGTTCCGTGGTCAGCCGGGAGGAACTGGTGCGCGTGGCTTTGCGTCGTTCCTTCTCCCCCTATGAGCGCAGTATTGATATGCACGTCAGCAACCTGCGCAAGAAATTGGGGGTGGCCGGCCGGAACAGCGTCTACATCAAGACCGTGCGCGGCGCCGGATACGTCTGTACGGCAAAACCCTGAAGGCACCGAGCAGGTTGGGGAGTTCGCTTCAGGTGGATTGGTATCGTAGTGAAAATCTGCTAGTCCCGGGCAGCGACTCCGCACGACAGGATTCACGTGAATTTCCAAAAGGATGCTCGCATTCGCCGCCTCGCCCTCCTCGCCCTATCTCTGCTCACCGGTGTTGGGCTGACGAGCTGCGGCAGAGCTGATCCCCGAGCAAATGCTTCGCGCAAAGGTTTTGGCGGCCCACAAACCGTACCCGTCTCGGTAGCCACGGTGGAGCGCCGTGACCTGCCCGTGTATTTGAGTGGTCTCGGCTCAGTGACCGCCTTCAACACGGTCTCCGTCAAGAGCCGGGTGGACGGGCAGCTAGTTCAGGTAGCTTTTCGCGAAGGGCAGGAAGTCAAAAAAGGCGACCTGCTGGCGGTCATTGATCCGCGTCCTTACCAGGTGGCGCTCGATCAGGCGGAGGCCACTCTGCTGAAAGATCAATCGCAGCTGAAGGATGCCCAACTCGAT
>JBLMXE010000149.1:0-8240 GCA_050257615.1 Chlamydiota bacterium
TTCACCGATACCGCCCTGCTGACCGTTGTCGCCGCCAACCTCGTTTCCATCTCCGTCACCCCGACGCCGGTCTCTATCGCCGTCGGTACAGATCAGCAATTCAGCGCCATCGGCAGCTTTAGTGACGGCAGCACGCAGTTGTTGACTTCGGTGACCTGGTCTTCATCTTCCTCGTCGGTTGCCAGCGTCAACTCGGCTGGGCTGGCCACCGCAGTCGGCACGGGCACGGCGACTATCACCGCCACCTCGGGTTCGGTGAGCGGTACGGCCGCACTCACCGTCACCGGCGCCACGGTAACCTCCATCACGGTTACGCCCGCCAACTCCAACATGCCGGTTGGGACCACCAAGCAGTTCACTGCAACTGCCAATTTCAGTGACGGCAGTTCGGAGGATGTAACCCCCTCGGTGCTGTGGGGTTCCTCCAAGCCTGGAGTCGCCAGCATTAACAACCAGGGACTGGTAAGCAGCGTGGCCACAGGTAGTACGGTTATCAGTGCAGTTCTCGGTTCCGTTACCGGGACCACAAACCTCACGGTCACAACTGTCAAGCTGGTCGGCATCGCCATTGTGCCCAGTAATCCTCGGATCGAGGCGCGCACATTCGTGAAGTTCACGGCTGTCGGCACCTTCAGCGACGGCAGCACGGGAGGCAATCTGGCGGGCGTATCCTGGAAATCGTCCACGCCCAAAGTCGCTTCCATGCGCAGTTCGGGAACAGCTTTTGGCAAGAAGACGGGCAGTGCCACCATCACCGCCAGCGCCTCCGGTCTCAAAGGAACCACCACGCTGACGGTAAGCAACGGAACGCTGGTCTCGGTTGCAATCACGCCGGCGAACTCGACGGTGTCGAACGGCAGTACGCAGCAGTTCACGGCTACCGGAACCTTCAGTGACAGCACCACTCAGGACATAACCCTGAATGTCCACTGGAGCTCGTCGTCTGCCTCCGTCGCAACCATCGCCAACGCTCCCAGTACCGCGGGCCTGGCAACCACCACTGGTGTTGGGACCACCACCATCGGCGCCAACTCAGGAGGGATTACCAACTCCACCAGCCTGACCGTGCAGTAGGCGTAGCAGCAGGCAACCGGCACAGGCCAAGTCTCGCTGGGACTTGGCCTGTTTCTTCTTCCCGATGGCCCCGGCTGCCTTTGTTCTGCATCTCGAACGGTCACGCTTTTATTGTTGACATTGCCTCCTTTCGGGGCATAATGACGCTTCCTCCCCCAAACCGCGGGAGGACTATGTCTCACTCACCTTGGGGGCTAGTGCGTGGTTTAGCCCTGGGAGTCGCTCTAACTATCCTGATTTCTGTTGCTTACGCTGCTGAACCTGCCCCCAACCAGCCCAACTCCGACCCTGTCTATCAGCAGCTGCGGAACCTCGGGCTGAGCGGGGAAGCCGTTACGGTTAAAGAACTGGTGCTGAAGCGCGATGCCGCTACCCTCACCTTTCACTCCGGCACCATTTGTTTTCTGACCCCGGTGCAGGGGAAAGTAACCGGGGCAGTGTTTAGCGGCGACGGCTCCTTCCGCCTTACGCCGCCCATCGGCGGCGAAAAGCGCGCCATCTCTCTGCTGAGCGGGGCGGCAGAGTTGAATGACAGTTTCACCGGCCTGGCCCTGCGCTTCACCGACGCCACCTACACCGAACTGAAAGCCGCCGGCAGCCAGGCCGCCGGCAGTTGCAACACCGGCGCGCTGCAGGACGCCCGCAACGCCATGCGCCAAAAGCTACATTACAATCTGGATGCCCGCATCCTCGCCGACGTGCTCAGCCCTGACCCTGGTGGCCTCTTTCTGGCTTTCATACATGGCAAGAAGTACGGCAACAAGATGCTTTTCGAAATTGACCCCCACGGACTGCCTGACCTGCAGCCGGAAGAAGTGGAATTTCTCACTTTCGACGCCATGCGCTACGGCGTGTGGTCCTCGTTCCACCTGGCCGGCGAGTATGCCAGCGGAACCGCCAGCAGCGACCAGCACAATGGCTTCATTCATATTGAGCACCAGCAACTGGACACCGAGATTGAGAAAAATGCCAGCTTGGCGGGCAAGGCAGCCACCACAGTGGTGGCGCAGAGCGATGGCGTGCGCATGGTGCCCTTCGATCTGTTCGGCCAGTTACGGGTACAGAGCGTAACCGCCGGAGCTGGCCAGCCGCTCTCCTTCATCCAGGAAGATAAGAACGACGATCCTGATTACTGGGTCATCCTGCCCGCTCCTCTGGCCAAGGGGGACAAGTTCACCATCGTTACGCAGTACAGCGGCAAGGGAGCTGTTACCAACGAGGGCGGCGGCAATTACTATCCCGTGGCCCGTTCCAACTGGTATCCCAACAGCTGGTTTGGCGACTACGCCACCTATGACCTGATCTTCCGCATTCCCAAGGGCATGAAGATGGCGGCCACCGGCACCCTGGTCAGCGATAAGAATGAAGGCAACAGCGAGGTCAGCCAGTGGCACAGCGAGGTTCCCCTCGCCGTGGCCGGTTTTAACTTCGGCAAATTCAAGGAGGAGGAAGGCCGCCTTCCCAAATTGGACTACCTGGTGGAGTCGTTCGCCAACAAGAACACTCCCGACATTATTAACAACATCCAGAACGCGATTGACCCCAACACCCTGCCCCACAGCAACGCCACCCAGCTTACCGAGCGCCCGGAAGCGGTGCTCGGCACCATGGGCACCACGCCCCTGATGAAGAAGGCGCTGGCAGAGGGCGAACTAGCGGTGCAAATTTTCAGTGACTACTTTGGCCCCCTGCCCTATAAGCAACTGGCCATCACCCAGCAAACCGCGTTCGATTACGGCCAATCCTGGCCCGGCCTGGTGTATTTGCCCATCACCTACTTCTTCGATACCACCACCCGGCACGGCCTGGGGATGGACGATGCGCGCGGTTACTTCAAGGTAGTGGCGCCGCACGAGGTGGCGCACCAGTGGTGGGGACATGAAGTCGGTTTCGGTTGTTATCGCGACCAGTGGATGAGCGAGGGCTTCGCCGACTTCTCCGCCTCCATCTACCTGCAGGCCGTTTACAAGGGGGACAAGGAATTCCACAGCTTCTGGAAAGACGAACGCGACCTGCTGTTGCAGCGCAACAAGGAAGGTTTTCGCGCCATTGACGCGGGGCCGGTTACCCTGGGCTATCGCCTGAGCACTACCCGCGCCGGCTACGACATTCCCCGCCGCCTCATCTATCCCAAAGGCGCCTACATCCTGCAGATGATCCGCATGATGATGTGGGATTCCCAAACCGGCGACCAGCAATTCAAAGCGCTGATGCATGATTTCGCCCAGACCTATGCCAATCGCACCGCCACCACGGAAGACTTCAAGACCATGGTGGAAAAACACATGACGGTGCAGATGGACCTGGACGGCAACCACCGCATGGACTGGTTCTTCAACGAATACGTCTATGGTACCGCCCTGCCGAACTACGATTTTTCCTATTCGTTCGGCACCGCTCCCGGCGGCGACGTCGTGCTCAACATCAAACTCGCCGAGTCCAATGTGGACGACAATTTTCGCATGCTCCTGCCCCTTTATC
The DNA here is from genome assembly GCA_050257615.1 of Chlamydiota bacterium. GTDB lineage: Bacteria > Acidobacteriota > Terriglobia > Terriglobales > Acidobacteriaceae > JAICWP01. The sequence goes on from JBLMXE010000149.1 coordinate 3,556, forward strand.
TGGAATTACCCAATGGCGCCATTGTGAATTTGGGACGAGCGCGGCTGCAAGGCAACACCACGCTGCAGCAGCAGATTCCCTTGCGCGGCCTGAAGCAGACGCCCAAGCGCGCCATGATCAACTACATGGATGACGTGCTGGCCACCGGGAACTGAAACGGAAAAGATAGAAGGGGAGCGCACCTGTGCTCCCCTTCTCTCATAAAGCGGCTGTTTAGCGGTTGGATTGACCCGAGCCGTTGCGCATGTTCTGCGCCTGTGATTCGGGGCCAGTAAAGACCAGCTTGTAGTTCTTGCCGGCAAAGCGCGCTTCCACCAGGCTGCGGCCTCCGCCGGCGGTCTCGATCACGGCCGCGCCGGTGGCAGGTTTGCTCTGCAACTGCTCCAATTTCGCGGGAGCGGTGGCCACAACCTTTTTGCCTTTCAGGAACTGCACCTGCACTGCCGGCCCGCTTCCTTCCCACTGCAGCCGATAATTGCCGGCCGGCAGCGTCTTGCCGTTGATTTGTGCGGCGTTACTCAGGCTGAGCGAGCCGGGCTTGTTTCCTGCAAACGCGGCGGTGGAAAGCAGCACTGCCAATGCCAGAACCAGGCTGCCCATCATCTTGGAACTTTTCATATTGCCTCTCTTCCTTCTCCCGTAGGGATGATGTTGGGCGGCCCGCTTCGGCCCGGAGGTGTTTTCTTCCCGCCGATGGCCTACAATGTGGCGGGGTTAAACGCACGAGGGCCGGGCCGCAAGGCCGCGCTCTTTTCTCGATTCTTCCCACCTGGGCCGCCAAACCGCGGGTGAGAACAATCCTCGTTTAACCCCTTACGACTGTTTGCGACTTCTGCTGCCAGTTCAGGTTCGAAATCAGATTACGAAACGCCCGCCGGAAAAGTTCCGGTCACGATATTTCTTGCGCCGGGCACGCTTGCATCATTTGACGTCTGCGGACCTGCGTAGGTAGCAAATAAAACTGTGCCCCGTGCGCAACCAGTTTCGCAACAGGCGGACGGTGTTGTGTGAATCCTGGGCGCGCCTGTTCTGTTAGGAAAGGAAGGAACTCATGCAGCGCTCATTTGCCAGGAATTGCTTGTGCGTTGGGCTCATGACCGTGGCGGCGCTCTCCAGTTCAGCGCAGGAAGTGCCCGCCGCGCGCCAGGACGATGTGTCTTCGGTGGACGCCATCATCACCGTTTCTTATGCTGCGCTTTCTCACTCTCCCGGCAGGCCCGCAGACCTGCAGCGCTTTCAGTCGCTGTTTCGGCCAGGGGCCCAGCTCATCAATTTGAACGGACTGGGCGGGAAACCGGCAATAAAGGCAGGCACCATCGAGCAGATCACACAGATGCTGTTATCCACCCAGCACCCCGAGCGAGGGCATTTCGAAAAAGAACTTGCGCGTCGTACCGAACAGTACGGCAATGTGGCCCACGTGTGGAGCACCTACCAGTCCCGGGATGCCGAGGACGGCCACAGCACTCAGGTTCGCGGCATCAATAGCATCAGCCTGGTTAATGATGGCCAACGCTGGTGGATCGTCAGCGCGCAATGGATGAACGAAACCAAAGCGCGTCCCATTCCGCAGCAGTACTTGAAAGGCAAGAGATAAACTTAGCCCGGCGTCTCGGCCTCTGTCCTGAGTTCATCCTGGCCTCAGCCGAGCGTAAGCACGATTTTTCCGTAATTTTTGCGCTCCAGCATCAGACGGAATGCCTCGCCCGCCTGCGCCAGGGGCAGCACGTGACCCACTACCGGCCGCAGCCGTCCTTCCTTGATCCAGCCTGACATCTGTTCCCACGCCGGCCGCATAACGTTCGCTTTCAGGGACAGCTTGCTCAGCCATAGCCCGTGCACGCTGGAGCCTTTGGCATACATGGCGCGCGTGTCGAACTTGGGCTGCTGCCCGGTGGCCGTGCCGTACAGTATTACCCTCCCGAAATCGCGCAGGCAGCGCAGGCTTTTGGCAGTGTGTTCCCCGCCCAGCATTTCAAACACCGCGTCCACGCCTTCACCCCCGGTCAGTTCAGCGATGGCCTTCTCGTAATCCACCTGCTTGTAGTTGATGCCGTGGTCCAGCCCCAGTTCCTTCACGCGCGCCAGCTTATCGTCAGACGAAGATGTTCCATAAGTCTCCACGCCCAGGATTTTGCCCATCTGCACCGCCGCCGTGCCCACTCCTCCGGCGACTGCGTGAATCAGCACTCGCGGGCGGCCCGCCTCTGGCGCGGGTTTCAGCAGCCCTGCTTTCCAATAGGCGAGATACGCGGTGAAGTAGTTCACAGGAAACGCTGCCGCTTCCGGCGCGCTCCATCCCGTGGGCTGGGGCCACAGCAGTTGGCGCGGAGCGGCGATTCTTTCCGCAAAGCCGCCCATCTGCGTGTACCCCATCACCCGTTCTCCGCTGCCCTCCAACACGCCGGCAAATTCGCGCCCCGCAATCACCGGCGGCGCCGGGGTTCCCGGATAGCCGCCCTGCGCCATCATTACGTCGGCAAAGTTCACACCCGCGGCCTGCACCCCCACCAGGACCTCGCCCGTCCCCGGCTGAGGGTCGGCAACCTCTTGCAGTTTCAGGACTTCGGGACCGCCGAACCGCTGAATCACGATCGCCTTCATAGTTTCTCCAGCCCTGCGATTGTAGAATCTGGGAGGAAACGGCACAAAATGTCCTTTCTCCAGTTACCTCATCTGATTTGGGAACGCAGGCGGGGGGGTAGGAGTTTTCCCGGAGGCAGGAAAGGTGCTCTGGTATATACTTCCCGCGTGTCGGCAGGTTGTCATCATGCCGCGCGGCGAAGATCTTCATCAGTCATACGCTTCGCCATAAACATTCCCTCCCGCTGGCAGTCATTGGGCGGGACTTTAGCAGTACGGGACGCCACTTGGGCCCTGGTTGATGGCCTTCTCCCCTGGCGCATCGCCGCGGCTTGGGACCGGAATCGCCCCGAGGAGGTTTCTCCTTGGATCTCATAATCGTAAGACTTATTTTTATCCTGGTTGTCGCGGGCGCCTGCTACATTCTTGAACCCTTCGGCCTGAGCGCTCCCCTGGACGCGGTGGTGGGCGCGGGCATCGGCGTGGGCGTTATTCTCTTCGAAGTCCGCCTGCGCAGGGTCAGCCTCAAGCGGTTGATTGGGGCCGCCATCGGCAGCGTGCTCGGCATTCTGGGCGCCTACCTGTTCAGTCTGGTTATCCGCGACGCCATTCGTCCCGGCAGCACCCAAAGCTTTCTGGAGCTGCTGGTGATGCTCCTGATGGCTTACATCGGCTTGATCGTGGGCGCCAATAAGGGCGATCTGCTGAACCTGGCCGCTCTGGGTGGTATTTTTGGCGGTGAAAAACAGGGGCGCAAGGCCTATAAAATTCTCGACACCAGCGTCATCATTGACGGTCGCATCGCCGATATCGCCGAAACCGGTTTCCTCGACGGCGTCATTGTGATCCCTCAGTTCGTCCTGCGCGAGCTGCAACTGGTGGCCGATTCTGCCGACTCGCTCAAACGCAATCGCGGTCGCCGCGGGCTCGACATCCTGCAGCGCCTGCAGAAAGTGGCTTCGCTCAACATCCAGATCGTGGAAGACGATTTCCCCACCGTCCGTGAAGTGGACATGAAGCTGATCGAACTGGCCAAGGTGTATGAAGGCAAGATCATCACCAACGATTTCAATCTCAATAAAGTTGCCCAGCTGCAGGGCGTGGAAGTGCTCAACATCAACGAACTGGCCAACTCGCTGAAGCCCATTGTGCTGCCCGGCGAGATCATGCGCGTGTTTATTCTGAAAGAAGGCAAAGAGTACAACCAGGGTGTGGCTTATCTGGACGACGGCACCATGGTGGTGGTGGATAACGCGCGCAAGATGATCGGCAAGAACGTGGATATTTCCGTGACCTCGGTGCTGCAGACCACGGCGGGCAAGATGATCTTCGGCAAGTTTGACGAGCGCGGGGCCGCCCGCGCCGAAGCCAAAGCTGCCGCTGAGCCGCCAGCTCGCACCGCCGAGCCGCGCAAGCCCGTGCTCGCCGACCGGCCCACCGAGTAATGGACCATTGACCGCACAGCCGTTCATTCGTCAATCTTCAATCAGCAATTGTTCTCTGTGTCTCTGTGGCGGGTTCTTGATTCTTCGGAGCCAGCAAACCTGCGCCAATTTTCCGCATCTCTTGATTTTTAGCCGCTGGCCCGCGGGCTTTGCGGTAGGCTGGAACTAAGCAGTACCTGGAAATTATCCACAGGAGGCAGTCATGAAGGCATTTCTCTTTGGGCTGGGGATGGGCATCGGCCTGGGCATTCTGTTCGCCCCCATGAGCGGTCAGGAAACCCGCGACAACATTGCCGAGCGGACCGGCGATCTGGCCAACTCCGCGCGCGAGACTTTTGAGCAAGGCCGGGAAAGGGTCCGCCGGGGCGTGAGCAGTCTGCGCGGCGAAGGCGAAAGCCGGCCCACAGGCACCGAAGCACCGACAGCATAATTGAAGATTGACGATGGATAATGATTGACGCTTGAAGATTGTTGATTGACGATTGAAAGCTTGCGGCGTGGCTTTTCAATCATCAATCTTCAATCATCAATCGTCAATTGGTCCTCCCTTCTGGCGCTTTTCCTCCCCTGGGTTTATCCTGTTGCCCGCAAGCTCACGGAGGGTGAAGGATGAAGCTAGGAATCTGTGGTCTGACTGCAGCACTCGCGATGTCGTGT
>JBLMXE010000150.1:0-22644 GCA_050257615.1 Chlamydiota bacterium
TATTTCTGCCACTCGCAGGGGCTCAGAATCGCAAGGAATGACTGCAGGCAAATAGAGCGGGCAGGCGCCTATGGAGAGTATGCACCGGGTTCAGCAGTCGTCGCCCTGCGTGATCCGCAAGATTGCGAATTTCAAGCGGCCTCGGAAGATCGCTTCCGAGGAACCGCAAGAGCCGACGGAGTAAGCGTTGAGAACAAATTGTTAAGAGACTCCGCCAGGGTAGGATGGGCGAACACGCCATCACGCAGAGCGGTGTAAGGCAGACGACCCATAATCGCCAGCTCGATCATGGACATGAGTTCCCCGCCTTCCAAGCCTAAAACGGCGGCACCCAGGATCTGCCCGGTACGAGAGTCAACAATTGCTTTCATCACTCCGCGGGTTTCATCCACTTCCAGGGCGCGAGCCACGTGGCTCATCGGCATTTTGGCGACTTCGACAGTGAGACCTTTGGCCACTGCCTCGGCCTCGGTCAGCCCTACACGGCCAAGCTGGGGATCAATAAAGACGGTATAGGGGACAAGCCGCCCTTCCATGCTGGCATGCTGGTTTTGCAGAAGATTCGCGCGGATGATGCGGAAGTCATCGTAGGAAATATGGGTGAAGGCAGGCCCGCCCTTGACGTCCCCCAGAGCAAAGATGCCGGGAACGTTGGTTTCCAGGCGGGCGTTGGTCTTGATGAAGCCGCGAGCCTCGGTCATGACCCCGGCGGCGCCAAGATTCAAGGAATCGGTATTGGGCACGCGGCCGGTAGCGAGCAGCAGGTGGGAGCCCGCAAGAGTGCGCTCGCCTTGCTCAGAGCGGACGGTGAGGTTGATGACGCCGGCTTTGCGCGACACCACCAGAGCGCGTGAGTCCAGCACCAGCTCGATGCCATCCTGGAGAAGTATCTTTGCGATTTCCTCAGCCACATCCGCATCCTCGCGAGTGAGCAGCTGCCGGTGCGAATGGACAATGGTCACCTGGCTGCCGAAGCGGCGAAACATCTGTCCGAATTCCAGGCCTACGTATCCGCCTCCGACTACCAGCAAGTGCTCGGGAATGGTGTCCAGTTCCATGATGGAGACGTTGTCCAGGGCGGGCACCGACTCCAAACCAGGAATTTCCGGCCGTGCGGCGCGTGCTCCGGTGTTAATGAAGATATTGTCGGCAACGAGCTGACGAACCCCGCCAGCATTAAGCCGCACTTCCACCTGCTTGGGTGCGAGAAAGCTGGCGGAGCCAAAGAGGAGCTCCAGCCCTTTGGTGTTCTCGATGCGGCGCTGGCTGCCACTGCGAAAACTATCAACTATGGCCCGCTTGCGCTCGCGTACTTTGGAGAGGTTGACGGACACCGCGCCCGTATTCACACCATAATCCGCGGCACGGCGGGCGAGATAAGCTACGCGGGCACTGGCCACCATGGTCTTGGTTGGCGTGCAACCTTCATTTATGCAGGTACCCCCGACGTGCTGACTCTCGATAAGGGCAGTTTTGCGTCCGGCCTCCGCCAGAGCCAGGGAAAGGGGTGTGCCCGCCTGCCCCGAACCGATTACGATGGCATCGAAGCGTTCCACAGGACCTCCTTCTTTTATCACTGCGGCTGCGATCGCTCAAACCCCGCAGCTTGGCAATTATGATGTTTGCACCCTGCAGAGGGTAGACAAACGATCCTAGTGACGTTCCGCCCTGGCCTGCTTGTTCATGGGGAATCGCTGATCAAGCTCCAGATTGAGCTCCAGCACGTTGACCCTGGGCTCGCCCAGAACTCGTAACTGACGGCCCTCTGTGTACTTGGCCACTAGAGGCCGTAATTGGTCAACGGTCATGCCACGCTGTTTTGCAACACGATCCAGTTGAAATTCGGCAGCGGCAGGAGTTATGTCGGGATCAAAGCCGGAGGCAGAGGCGGTCACCAAGTCAATGGGTACCGGCACGCTGGGATTCTCTGCGTGATCGGCGGCAACATCGCCCTTCACTCGCTCAATGAGCTTTTGGTTGGTCGGGCCCAACTGCGAGCCGTTGGAGTTGGTCGGGTCGTAGGCAACGGCTGAGGGGCGAGGATGAAAATACTCCGGACCGGTGAAGGCCTGCGCAATCAGGCGTGAGCCGACCAGTTTGCCGTTGACGTCAATCAGTTCGCCGTTCGCTTGCTTGGGGAATAAGACCTGGGCAATTCCCGTGACTACCAATGGGTAGATGATGCCCAGCAGAATGGTGGTAGCTACAGTCATGAGAATAGCGGTAACAAGATTTTTCTTCATAAGAACTCTTTATGCCAGCCTTACGGCGGTGATCAACATGTCAATCAACTTGATACCCATGAATGGGATGATGATTCCACCCACGCCATAAATCAGCAGATTGTTGCGCAACAGCGCGGCGGCGGCCATGGGGCGGTACTTCACGCCGCGCAATGCCAGAGGAATCAGGGCGACAATAATCAGCGCATTGAAGATCACGGCCGAGAGGATGGCGGATTCGGGCGTCCGCAGATGCATGATGTTCAACGCGTTCAACACCGGGAAGGTTCCGGCAAACATCGCCGGGATGATGGCGAAATACTTGGCCACGTCGTTGGCGATAGAGAACGTGGTCAAGGCGCCGCGCGTCATCAGCAGCTGCTTGCCGATTTCGACGATTTCAATCAGCTTGGTGGGATTGGAGTCCAGGTCCACCATGTTGCCGGCTTCCTTGGCCGCCTGAGTGCCGGTATTCATGGCCACGCCTACGTCGGCTTGAGCCAATGCGGGAGCATCGTTGGTGCCGTCGCCCGTCATCGCGACCAATTTCCCCTCGGTTTGCTCTTTCCTGATCAAGTCCATCTTCTCTTTAGGCGTCGCTTGGGCGAGGAAATCGTCCACGCCGGCCTCGCGTGCAATGGCGGCGGCGGTGAGCGGATTGTCACCCGTGATCATGACGGTGCGGATGCCAATGGCCCGCAATTGGTTAAAGCGTTCTCTTATCCCTCCTTTGACGATGTCCTTCAGTTCGATTACGCCGAGGGCGCCACGGTTCTTTTCGGCGACCACCAGGGGCGTGCCTCCGGAACGGGCAATCTGTTCCACCGTGGCTCTCACTTCGGCTGGCATGCTGTTGCCGTTCTGCGACACGTAGGTGGCAATGGCATCGGCGGCCCCTTTGCGGATTTCAAATCCGTTCAGGTCCACACCCGACATGCGGGTCTGGGCCGTAAAGGGCACAAAGTGGGCTTCGTGCGATCCAAGCTCCCGTCCGCGCAAGCCGTACTTCTCTTTGGCTAAAACAACGATGGAGCGTCCCTCCGGAGTCTCATCCGCAAGGGACGAAAGCTGAGCCGCATCCGCCAGTTCCTGCTCCGTAACCCCGGGAGCGGGAATGAAGCGCGAGGCTTGCCGGTTGCCCAGCGTAATGGTGCCAGTCTTGTCCAACAGCAACGTGTTAACGTCTCCGGCGGCTTCCACCGCCCGGCCCGACATGGCGAGAACGTTGTGCTGCACCAGACGATCCATACCGGCGATGCCGATGGCGGAAAGCAAGCCGCCAATGGTGGTGGGAATGAGGCAGACCAGCAGGGAAACCAGAACAAACACGGTCTGCGGAGATCCCGAGTAAATAGCGAAGGGCTGCAGGGTCACGACGGCGAGAAGGAAGATAATCGTCAGCCCGGCCAGCAGGATGTTGAGCGCGATTTCGTTGGGTGTTTTCTGACGTTCTGCGCCTTCAACCAGGGCGATCATGCGGTCGAGGAAGGTCTCGCCGGGATTAGAAGTGATCTTTACCTTGATGCGATCTGATAAGACGCGGGTTCCACCGGTCACGGCAGAACGGTCGCCGCCGGCTTCACGGATTACGGGAGCTGATTCGCCGGTGATGGCCGACTCATCCACCGAGGCGACGCCTTCGATGATCTCTCCGTCGGAGGGAATGAACTCCCCCGCCGACACGAAGACCAGATCATTTGCCCTCAGCTTGGAGCTGGGTATCTGCTCGACCGTGCCATCTTCACCGACAACCCGGTTGGCGATCGTCTCTGAGCGGGCTCGGCGAAGCGTATCGGCCTGCGCCTTGCCGCGGCCTTCCGCCATGGCCTCGGCGAAATTCGCAAATAGCACAGTAAACCACAGCCAGAGGGTAATCTGGAGATTGAACTTGAAGGCGGTTCCACCTTTGAACAGCAGAATGGTGGTAATCACGCTGCCGATTTCCACCACGAACATGACGGGATTGCCCATCATCTTGCGCGGGTTCAGCTTGAGTAAAGCATCCCAGATAGCGCGGCGGACAATTTTCCATTCCCAGATCGCCTTGTTTCTGGGCCTCATCGGGGAGTGCCCGAGACGAACTGTTTGCACTTGCTGAGTAGCTGGTGTTTGAGTTGTCATGGCCATTGCAGAACCCCTTAGAAAGTCTTTCCTGTAGCCATGAGCAGATGCTCAAGAACAGGACCCAGGCTTAATGCCGGGAAAAAGGTCAGCGCGCCCACGATCAGAATCACGCCGATCAGGAGCACGGTGAACAGCGGCGTCGTCACCGGGAAGGTGCCCAGCGAGGGCGGCACATATTTCTTGCGAGCCAGATTTCCCGCCACCGCCAGCATGGGAATGATCATGAGGAAGCGCCCCGCGAGTATGTCCAAGCCGATGGCTGTGTCATACCAGGGAGTATTTACGGTCAGGCCGGCGAAGGCAGACCCGTTGTTCCCGGCGCCGGACGTAAAGGCATACAAAATCTCGCTCAGGCCATGTGGTCCTGGATTCAAAATGCTAGCGGTACCGAACTGGTGGACGACCGATAGCGCCGTAAATCCCAAAATGATAAGCGGGAAAATCAGCACAAACAGCATCGCCATCTTGATGTCGTAGGACTCGATCTTCTTGCCCAGATACTCCGGCGTGCGCCCCACCATCAAGCCAGCGATAAACACTGCCAGGATGACGTCAATCAGCATTCCATACATCCCCGCACCGACGCCTCCAAACACCACTTCGCTCATCATGATGTTGGCGAGCGGCACCATGCCGCCGAGAGGAGTGAATGAATCATGCCATCCGTTGATGGCGCCGCAGCTCGCATCCGTTGTCACCGTCGCCCATAGAGCCGTGTTGGCGATGCCGAAACGGACCTCTTTGCCTTCCATGTTGCCGCCTGGCTGCAGAGCGGTAGCACGTTGGTTGGTTCCAGCCAACAACAGATTTCCGCGAGATTCCGCCCAATACGCAACCGACACACCGGCCAGGAACAGAATGGCCATGGCCGACCAGACCGCCCAACCGTGGGCCTGCGAGCCGGTCATCCGCCCCAACGTGTAAGTGAGCCCGCTGCCAATCGTGAAAATGGCGACAAGTTCGATGAGATTGGTAAGGGGAGTGGGGTTCTCGAAGGGATGGGCACTATTGGCATTGAAGAAGCCGCCGCCGTTCGTACCGAGTTCCTTGATGATTTCCTGCGACGCCACCGGCCCCTGGGCAATGGTTTGCTCAGTCACCGTATGCATGACCGGCTTGCCATCGGGGCCGATAACGGGCTTGCCGTCCTGGCCGACCTTCTGCACCTTCTGCGGCTCAACCAATGCTGCCTTGTCATAAGGGCGAAGATTCTGAATTACTCCCTGGGAAACCAGCACTAAGGCTCCCACGACGCAGAACGGCAACAAGACCCACAGGCAGGTACGTACCAGGTCAACCCAGAAGTTGCCAATGGTCTCCATCTGGCGGCGGGCGATGCCGCGGATGAAGGCAATGGCCAGCGAAATGCCCACCGCCGCCGAAATGAAGTTGTGGCAGGCCAGGCCCGCCATCTGGGTGAAATAGCTCATCGTGTTCTCGCCCGAATAGGCCTGCCAGTTGGTGTTGGTAGTAAACGAGGCTGCGGTGTTGAATGCTACGTGGGCCGGACTTACTGCGCCAAACTTCTGCGGGTTGAACGGCAGATAACCTTGCAGGCGCTGCATCGCATAGAGCACGACCATGGACACGAAACTGAACAGCAGCATCGAGATGGCGTACTCCGTCCAGCGCATCTCATGGTTTTCGTCCACCGTTGTCACGCGATAGAGCAGGCGTTCAACAGGCCGAAATACCGGGTCCAGGAACGTTTTCTCACGGCTGAACACGCGCGCCATGTAAATGCCCATGGGCTTGGTCACCAGAAACACCAGCGCGAGAAACAAAAGGATTTGGAACCAGCCATTCACTGTCATGTCAGAGCTTCTCCGGACGCAGCAGTGCGTACACGAGGTACACCGTGGTCAAAATGCTGACCGCCAACAAAATCATCGCTTCCAAGGTCATAGTTTGTCCTCACTTCATGCGATCGCAGAAGCGCACATAACCAATTGATAAAAGGAAAAATGCGATCGTAACTGCTATCCAAAGAACGTCTTGCATAAGCTATCTCCCAAAGCAGGGCACACAGCCCTAAGGTTGAGCTTGCGAATCAAACGTTAAAATGATTGCGAGCCCAAGAAGATCCTGTGTCGGTGTAAGGCCTATCTGGCTGGAGGGAAGAAAGGCACCACGAAAGAATCCGCCTTGCGGGCCGCGAGAATCATCAATTCTGTGCTCCAACCTCAGGATTCCGGTGAACTGGCGGTAAGGCTTCCGATATTCCAGAGTGACAGTGTTGGCCTTCACAGTCTGAATGAAACCTGTAAGGCGTCCGTTTCGATCCCAATACACCTCAGGTCTTTCGGTCACACTCCAGTGTTTGCTCAATCCCCAATGCAGGGGCATCTGCGCCGCCATCCACAGGGCGCGCGGATTTCCTGGACTAGCCACGTCCTCGGTGCCGACGTGGTACTCGAACGCGGCGGTAAGGCGCTCGCTTTTCCACTCGGCCATGCTGTCCGACAGGTACCTCCAGAACTCCAGACTGGTATTGGACTGGTGCGGGCCAACCAGAACGGTCTGCTTCAGAGTAGTGTGCGATGTAGCCTTGTAGCTGACTTGCGCGCCCCAACTAGGCACAGAATTCGCATCCGACAAGTGCCAGTACCCGTTGACTACATAGGCGGTGACGGTCAAGCGGTTGGTGAAGGGGTAGCTGGCATTGATGCCGAGCATAAAATAAGGAGTGAAATCGGCACCCCAGGGGCGTGTGTAGCTGAAGTTATCCTTGGCATAGAGCGAATCGTAGCCGATCAGGCTGGAAAAAATTCCGCCCTGGAGGGTCAGCCCTTTCCCTATGGGCGCGAGATAGGAGAAATTCGTTGGGCCCAGATGGCGCAGCCCCCGGTAGCCGGGCAAATTTGGCGCGGTCGCGGAAAAACCGAATACTCGCGTGTCCTGGCCGGTCTGCACCGTTAACTGCATCCCCCATGGCGAGGATTCCGACGTGTTCTTCTGCAGGTACAAGGCTGCCATGTTGATGAGCGGCTCATCCAGCTTGTAGGTGGTGCCGCGGCTGCGAAATAAGTCATTGGCAGGATGGTTGAAATCCAAGAGGTGAGCTGCGTCTACAAAGCCGCCATACTGCCAGAGCGACAGCGTGGGCGCGGGCGTAGTCTGGGCCTGGGATTGCTGCTCGTTCACCTTGACATCTGCTGCAACCTGCTCCGTGCCTTGCGCAACTCCATTGGCGCAGATCAGCAGACAGATCCAGCAAAGGTATTGGGCTTTGATTATAGTTCGCTTCAAGCGCATAGTGATGATGCTGAAGGAATTCTGCCAATCGGTCGCCGATAGTATTCAGACCGATATTGAGAACCATGTTTTCTGGGCAGCTGCATTCAGCCATACCGTGTGAGAACGGGTTAGCGGTCGGGCTATTCACGCGGCACGAGACTCAGTTCGCTCTTGTTCTCTGCGCTCAAGGATCGGGTCTTCGCCAGATTTGAGTCGCAAACGGATCCAATGACCACCCGTCCACTTATGGGCTTTCCGCTCCCGTGACAAAGCCACAAAGAATCGAATGTAGAAAGCGATGCCGCCAGCTCCCAGTAAGGCCATGGCAAGCGTTACAAGCATCTCCTCCTCCCAGGATCAAAATGCGCCAGCGCTCCAGACCGTGCGTGGAATCACTTGTCTGGAAAACATTGGAACCGAAAGTTCGTAAAGTTGGAATAAAAAGTTCATAAAAAGTTCGTAAACCTCCCCACACAGGGGTTCGTTATGGATTATTTATGAAGTTTTTATGCTGGTTTTTGTGCGGCTTGGAATCCATTCGGGAGTAGCTGGATTGAGGACGTCCTGGAGGCGAGTCGCATGGATGCACTCTTCGCGCTGATCGCATTTCCGGTGTTAGTAGGATTAGTTATCTCCCGGATGGGAGGAGAAGGAGCAATTCATAAGTTAGCGGCGTCCGCGAGTTACGCCGAAACTGCAGCACCCGTGCACGACCAAACTGGAGACCGATGAACGTTTCAGGTGTCGTATTCCTTCACTCTCCGGGCTCAAAGCGGTAGCCCAGCCACGGTTCGGTCAGGATATAGCGGGAAGCATTGTCGTCCGCCTCAAGTTTCTTACGCAGGTGGCCGACAAAGACTCGGAGATACTCCGGCTGCTCCACGCTATTGGCTCCCCAAACCGCCGATAGCAAGGCGCGGTGCGTGATGACCTTTCCTGGATTTCGCGCGAGATACACCATCAGGTCAAACTCTTTGGGTGTAAGGTGAACATCACGATTCTTAACCAGGAGGGTATGTTTTTCCAGGTCGATCCGGAAATCTCCGATCTCAATCAATTGCGATTCCGGCTGCTTGGCTGCGGTCACCCGGCGCAGGCCAGCCCGCACTCGCGCCAGGAGCTCGTTAATATTAAAAGGTTTGGTTACGTAGTCATCTGCTCCGGCATCGAGCGCCTCCACCTTCGTTTTTTCCTCGCCTTTGACGGACAGCACGATGATGGGAACTTGAGATTGTTCGCGAATATGCCGGCACAGGGCCAAGCCGTCCATGTTCGGCATGCGCAAATCAGTGATGACCAGGTCAGGGGTCCAATCCTTCATCGCCCGCAGGGCTTCCTTGCCGTCGGCGGCGGCTCGCGTAGCGTATCCCTGGCTCGACAGGGTGGTTTTTAATACACGGGTAATCTGGGGCTCATCATCAACCACCAGGATGTTTCCTTTGCCGGTTTCGGTTGGCATTCAGGCCTCACTTTACTTCCTGAGTGACGATATGCACGTCCACCGGGGGAGCATCCCTCAGGAACCTGTGGATGGCAGAAAGATACAAATATCTTCGCCAGCCGGTCTGCGCCGACCTGCCAAAAACAACCTGGGTAATGTGCTTCTCGCGCACCACCTTCGCGACCTCCTCCGCCACTTTCTTGCCCGTCGTGCGGATGACCTGAGCGCCTACATCCTGGGCGAACTTGATATTTTGTTCCAGAGACCGCTGGTCTTGGGGATCGTCATCAACTCCAATGTCCACGTAAATGACGAACAGTTCGGCGTCAATGCGCTGTGCCATTCTGGCCGCGCGGGCAATCAGATACTGAGCAGCGGGGCTGGAACTGATGCAGACCGCGATGCGCTCGCGAACGCCAACAGTCTTCCCGCCCGCTTCCTTTTCCAGCAATGACTCCAGGCTGCGGTCCACCGCTCGCGTGACCTGCTGCAGCGCCAACTCGCGAAGGGCGAGCAGGTTTCCTGGTCGGAAGAAGTGTCCCAAGGCGCGTTCCGCACGATCCAGCGGATAGATGTCTCCACGCCGCATGCGGGTCTGCAATGCTTCCGGGGTCAAGTCCACCAGTACGATCTCGCTCACCCGCTGCATGACCCAGTCCGGGACGGTCTCGCGGACCTGGACACCGGTGATCTGGTGAATCATGGGCATGAGGCTCTCGATGTGCTGCACGTTCATGGTGGAAAGCACGTCGATGTTGGCGTCGAGCAATTCCATGACGTCCTGGTAGCGCTTGGCGTGCTTACTGCCCTCGATATTTGTGTGCGCCAGTTCGTCTACCAGCGCCACCTGCGGCTTACGTGCCAGAATGGCGTCTACATCCATCTCGTCAAAAGATGCGCCCTTGTAGTCCATCTTGCGGCGCGGAACCGTTTCCAACTGTGAGGCCAATTCGGCAACGGCCTTGCGCCCGTGAGTCTCCGCCAAACCGATAACAGCGTCCTCACCGCGGCTCTTCCTGCGTATACCTTCACTCAGCATGTTGAAGGTCTTGCCCACGCCTGGCGCGTAGCCCAAAAACAGTTTGAAGATCCCCCCCTGTTTTCGTTGAGCCTCCACTTCCTCCAGCCATTGCTCCGGTGTCTTGGGCATTCTCGATGACTCCAGCGGTTAGAATGTTCGAATTGCTACAATTTGCCACTGTGAAACCACCCGCTGAGAACCAGATCATCCGTTTTGGTGTCACCGCCATAGCGGCTTGTGCCATTACCGCGGTTTACTTCCGATGGTTACATGTTAACCCTACAACGGTGGGATTCACGTTTCTGTTGGCGGTGCTGGTGATATCGGCCACATGGGGGCTCCGCTATGCCATCTTCATGGCCATTCTCGCTACCGTGGCCTACAACTATTTCTTTCTTCCTCCCCTGCTGCGCCTGACGATTGCCGACCCGCAGAACTGGATAGCTCTTTTCACATTCCTGTTTACAGCTATTATTGCCAGCCAGCTTGCGGAGCGTGCCCGGCGCAAGGCCGAGGAATCGAACCAGCGGCGTAGTGAAGTGGAGCGCCTGTATGCCTTCAGCCAGCGATTGCTGGTTTCCGAGAATATCTTTGAGTTGCTCAACCTGATACCCAGGTACGTTGTCGACTCCTTCGAAGCGACGGGTGCAGCCATGTTCCTGGAGAGCAAGCATGAAACGTATTATCTCGACCCGGGCAGCAGGTCGCAATTTCCTCCCGACCAACTCAAAGCGATCAGCGGACGGGGAGAGCCCGTCTTCGATCGCCCGCGCGGCCTCTGTTTCATGCCACTCCGCATGGGGGTACGCTCGGTGGGAACCATTGGTCTGGCCGGATGCGACTTGTCACGGCAGACTTTGGAGGCAATTGGCAGCCTGACTGCAATCGCCATCGAACGCGCCAGCACTGCGGAAAAGTTAACCAAGGCGGAGGCGGCCCGGGAGAGTGACCGCCTGCGCTCGGTATTGCTGGACTCGGTAACGCACGAGTTCCGCACTCCTCTCACTTCCATCAAAGCATCGGCTGAGACGCTGTTGTCCGACGTTGAGTTGGACAAGGTCGAGCGCAAGGATCTGCTCACTGTGATCAACGAAGAAAGCGACAGACTCAACCGCCTGATTGGAGAAGCGGCCGAGGTGGCCCAGTTGGACGCGCATCAACTTGAACTTCATCTCCAGATGCATCATATTCGCGAGCCCGCCGAAGCCGCCATCGAGAAGGTGGAAAACGCGCTGCAGCGCTACACGTTAAAGCTCAATATTCCGGACAACCTCCCTCCCGTCCGAATGGATGTTGACCGCATCACCGAAGTGCTCGTACACCTGCTGGATAATGCTATCAAGTATTCCCCGGCGGGCACCCCCATTCAGATCACCGCAGAACTTCGCGATGGCGAGATTGTCACCAGTGTGGCGGATCATGGTCCAGGGATAGACGATGCCGAGCAGCAGATGATTTTTGAAAAATTCTATCGTGGCCGGGACCAGCGCATGCTGATTCAGGGCACAGGCATGGGCCTGGCCATCGCGAAGGCCATAGTCGAACTGCACGGCGGAACCATCGGTGTCACCAGCCAATTGGGCCGCGGCTCTCTGTTTTACTTCTCTCTTCCAGTCGGTTGATTTCTGGAATAAAAGGGAATCCGAGGCATGGGCGCTTCCGGGTTTGCGAAAGTGTCTGCGGTAAAGTCGGGGAAGAATCCGAGGCGGTAGTTGAACGCTCGCAGTGTCTTCTCGCTCTTGCCCTGCTGCTCTTTGCGCTGAAAAGAGCTGTAGCTCGGCGAACCACTGATAGACAGCGTCCGTGATCTTCGTCCGACCGGTGTCATCCTGATTCTGAACGACTGGCACTTCGCGTCGAGAGCTTCGAAGTATGCCTACTTTCGCTCGCGGACAGCGATCGCCTCATCGAGGTCATCGCCGAAAGGAAAATGATTGGGATTTGGTAGTCAGTTGGTAGTCACGAGCTGTAAGTAGAGAATTAAATCTATGGCGGAGAGAGTGGGATTCGAACCCACGATACGGTTTCCCGTATACACGCTTTCCAAGCGTGCGCCTTCAGCCACTCGGCCATCTCTCCGGCGCCGGTTGTAGGGAAGCGCCAGGCGGACTGACGCCCCTCCTGGCCTCTTTATAGTATGGCCCCATTCTATGGCCCCGCGCCATCTACGGCAAACCCGGCGGTGCGGGCCGCCGAACACAGCGCCATCTACAGCAAACCCCGCCTCGGGCCGTGCCGGAACAGGCGCGTGCCATTTGATTCAGCCCTGGCGCGTATCCGCCGGCGGCACACGGTCTTCGCCGTTCGCTAGGGAGGGCTGAGCACTGGCTACTGAGAACTGGATCTCTTCCCTGCCCAACGCAGCTTGCGCTCGCCAAGCAGCGCCCGCCAATCAATGCGGGTAAACAGATAAATCAGCGCCAGGCAAGCCACCTGCACCAGGATGAAGTAGACGCTCATGTAGTTTTGCGGCGCTTCGATGGCCAGCTTGTGCGCCGCCGCCGACCCCAGGTGGGCCCAGAAGTTGTAGCCGATCAGCCGCCCCAAGAAAAAGGGCAGGGCCAACATGCGCAGCTCCAGCGTGGTCAGCCCATAGGCGATGAAAAGATAGTTGGAGGGCAGGGGGCTGAAGGCATAGAACAGGCTCACGCCCGCGGTCAAGGTTTGCTTGCCCTGCAGCTTGTCGCGGATGGCGTCAATATTCTGCCGGGTATCGGGGCTCAGCAGCTTGCCACGTACGATCACACGCGCGGATTTGGCCAGAATCACACGCCCGACCGTGGCCGCGGTTGCTCCCACCAGCGCCAGCATGGCGATGTCGTTGTCAGGAAATTTGTAGCTGAAAAAGGAAAGCGCCACCCAGGTTGGGGGAGCGAAGGCCGGCAGTAGGTTCAGCGCCAGCACCACCAGAAACACCAGCCAGATCCCATCCATTGGCTCACCCTCAGGCGCCCGCCGCTAAATGTTTACGCGCCGAACTCGCGAAAGAAGTTGCCGCCTCAAAATCCGACATCGTCTGCGTAGGCAGCGCAACCCGCACCGCATTCAGCACCGCCACCAAGTCAATGATTTCCTGCGCGATCGCACCCTCCAACGCGGGCAGGTAGCCGGCGGCGGCGGCAATCATGCCCACAACGCTCAGCGCCATCCCGCCCACCGAGCTCTGCAGCGCAATCGTGCGCATGCGGTCGCTGATGTGGAACAGCTCATCCACCTTGGCCAGCGAGGTGGTCATGATTACGGCGTCGGCGGCTTCAGAGGTGATGTCGCTGTTCGGCCCGAAAGCCACGCCCACCGTGGCCGCCATCAACGCGGGGGCGTCGTTGATGCCATCGCCAAGGAACAGGGTGCGCCCACGCACCGTCTCCTCCTCGACGATGGCGACCTTCTGTTCCGGCGCCTGGCTGGCGTGCACTTCGCTGATGCCGACTTCCTCGGCCAGGTAGCGCACCTCCGATTCGCGGTCGCCGGAAACCAGCATGACCTTCTCCACCGCATGTTTCGGTTTCAGATGGTCCACAAAGGAGCGGCTCTCCATGCGCGGCGCGTCGTGAAAGCGGAACGTGGCCGCATAGCTGCCGTCCACCAACACCAGACACTCCAGCCCGCTCACCTCCGGCGGCAGGGCCAGCCGCTGCTCCTCGACCTTCCGGCGGCCGGTAATGCGAACCTTCCGCCCGGCCACTGTTCCCTCCAGGCCTTCGCCGGGACGCTCGCTCACGTGACTCACCGCTTCCAGGGCGACCTTCGCTCCCCGTGCCGCCACCAGGATGGCTCCGGCCAGCGGATGCTTGGAGTATTGCTCCAGGCTGGCGGCCGCGCGCAGCACATCTTCGCTGCTGAATCCCGGCGCCGGAATAACTTCGGTCAGCGCCGGCCTGCCATAGGTGAGGGTCCCGGTTTTGTCGAAGATCAGCGTTCTGCAGGTGGAAATCTGCTCCAGCACCGCCGGATTCTTGATGATGATGCCGTGGCGCGCCGCCAGCGAGATGGCGCCGATCACCGCCACGGGAATGGAAATCAGCAGCGGACAGGGCGTGGCGATGACCACCACGGCCAGGAAGCGCATGGGCTCGCCGGTAGCCGCCCACGCCGCGCCCGCCACCCCCACGGCAATGGGCGTGTACCACGCGCCCAGCTTGTCGCCCAGGCGGCGCAAGCGCGGGCGCTTCTGTTCCGTTTCCTGCATCACGCGCATGATCTTGGCGTAGCGCGAGTCCACCGGCAGGGCCTCCGCCTCGATGGTCAGCGCGGTGTCGCCATTGATCGCGCCCGACAGCACCTTCGAGCCCGGCGTTTTCGACATCTCGTAGGGCTCGCCCGTCAGATAGGATTCGTCCATCACCCCGTGCCCTTCCACCACCACGCCGTCCACCGGGCAGATCTCGTGAGGAAACACCACCAGCAGGTCGGCCACCGCAATTTGCTGCAAATCGGTATCGGCGATCGCGCCTTCGCGTTTGCGGTGCGCCACCTGCGGCATGCGCTTGGCCAGCGCGTCCAGCACCGACGAGGCCCGCCGGGTGGCGAATTGCTCCAGCGCGGTTCCGCCCGAAAGCATGAGCACGATGATGGAGCCCACCAGGTACTGTCCCAGCAGCACCGAACTGAGAATGGAGATTCCCGCCAGCAGGTCGGAGCCGAATTCCGCCTTCAGCAGACGCCGCACCAGCCCTAGCAACAGCGGCACACCGCCGATGACCAGGGTGAGATAGAGAGGCAGGTTGTAGATTTCCGCCCGCGTTCCCGCCACATAGTGCAGAACAAAGTGTGCTGCGATGCCCGCTGCCGTCAGCCCCGCAATGTAACTTTCCCGCGAGCGCGAGAACGAAGCGGAAGGTCCAGGCGAGGCAGGAATTGAAGATCGCGCGCCTTTTTCCTGCTGAGGCCGGCTCCCCACCGGGGCGGCTCCGTTTCCGGCACCGCTGCCCTCTGCGGCTTGCGGCCCCAGAAACGTCACCGGCGTCTCGTTTCTTCGCGGCAACCGGCTGATCCTCCTCACCAGTGGAGTCCATATCAGAATCTACGCTCTTACTGCGGCCGCCTCAGTGATAAGCGTCACCTCGGTAACCCGTTCCCGCTCCTCTTCTTCCGATTTGGTTTTGCGGGCAGAATGGGACTTTCCCTTCAGAAAAATACGCCCCAAGCCCAGGCCAGGGGCTGGGAACTCCTCTCCCGGTTCCGGGGTCAATTACGACAGTTTGGGCTGAGGGCGGCGTGATTTTCGCATTGTGCTGCAATTCCGCCCGGGAGTAATGTAGGCGAGAGGTATCGCGGTAGAAGTGCTTTTCGCTATTCCGAACGAACGTTGCGGAGTGCAAGCCGTGCTCAAGCGCAACCAATTGCTGATCATTGGCCCCCTCTTACTCGCAGCCGCATTCACTCTTGGTCAGGACCCTGGCCAAATGCCCGCTGGCAGCTCGGAGCCGATTGAGATTGAAGGTCAGGAAGTTGCCGCTCACCGCCTGGGCAAATTGGACCCGATCCGGATGCGAATGGACGGCTTGCCGCTGCCACACGCGCGCTTCCCGGTTCCGGTCAGAATCGTTGTCGCTCCGGATGGCTCGGTGACTTCCGCCAAACTGGAAGGTGGGTTCGACTCCGACGAGCCTGACATGCCCAGAACCCTATTTAAGTCTCTGAAAGAGGCTGTCACGCGCGCGCAAGCCGAGGTGATGGCGCTCCGCTATCGGCCGTTCCTGCGCAAGGGGCATGCGGTTCCCGCCACCTTCGAAGAGATGGTGCTTATGATCCCGGCCGATGAGCCCGCTGCGCCCCACGTTGATTTTCCCCAGATCAAGGACTGGCAGTCACTGCGCATGACCCTGCAACGCACCGGCTGCTTCGGTATGTGTCCCTCCTATTCCATCGAGGTACGCGGCGACGGAACGGTTTTGTACAGTGGCCGATCCTACGTAGCCATCACCGGCGCGCATCGGGGCTCGATTTCCCAGCAGCCGGTAGCGGGCATTCTGGAAGCGTTTCGCCAGGCTGACTATTTTTCCCTGCGGGACAAGTACATCCTTGGCGCTACCGACCTGCCGACCTACACCACCTCCATCGCGTTTGATGGCCGCTCTAAGAAGGTGGAAGACTACGCCGGCCTGCAGGTGGGGATGCCGGCAGCCGTTGAGCGGCTGGAAAAAGCCATAGACGACCTGGCCGACAGCGCCCGTTGGATCAAGGGCGATGGCGCGACCTTTGCCGTCCTTGCCGCCGAAAAATGGAACTTCAAGTCGCCGGAAGCGGCGGACACTCTGGCCCGGATTGTCTCGTACGGCTCGGCAGAGGCGGTGCGCGATCTCATCGCTGCCGGAGTTCCCACCAATGGGCACGACTCCGCGAACTCTTCGCCGCTGGAGATTGCGGCCTTTCGCGGCGACCTGCAGATGCTTAACGCCATTCTGCCGGCCGGTCCGGGCACTGATCCCGCCGTCTTGTCGTCCGCACTCAGCCGGGCAGCCGCTGCCGGCAAGCTCGAAGCAGTTAGACTCCTGCTGCATTCCGGCGCCAATGCCGACGCCCACCTTTTTTCCAGCAAGCCGCCGGCGCTGGAGCCGCCGGTGGTGGCAGCGGCGGCTTCAGGTGTTCCTGCCATAGTTCAGACTATCCTGAAGTATCGTCCTGACATTTCGGCGCGGGGATTCGAGGACCGCACCGCCCTCATCGCCGCCGTTTACTCGTGGAAAAGCGATGAGGGAGAGCCGGTCAATCGTCTGGAAGTCGTGCGCCTGCTGCTGGCGGCTGGCGCCGAGGTGGACGCGCGCGACGATAAGGGCAACACCGCCCTGATTAAGAATGCCTGGAATCCTGACATCGCGCTGCTGCTCATCCAGCATGGGGCCGATGTGAACGCCAGCAATAACGAGGGATGGACGCCACTGTATAACGCTTCCACCCCAGAGCTGGCACGGGTGCTGCTGCAGCACGGAGCTAACCTCAACGTGCGCAATAAGCGGGGTGAGACTCCCCTGGAGGCAGCGCGGCAATACGGCAATCCCGGAGTCGTAGAGATTTTGGAAGCGGCGCAAGCGGGCAAGCTCAAGAACCCGCGCCCGCCCTTGGTGCCACCCGAATAGGCCATAACTTTCGTAACTTTTCCCGCCTTCCCCCGCGTTGTAAGCTCCCCTCGTATCCCAGCGTGTGGGCTGGAGCGCGCTACCCCCGGCTGCCTCCATAGTGGAGAAACAGCGTGTCCAAAGAAGTCAGGCCAGAATTGGCGGTAGCGGAACCGGCGCAGCCGGCGGCTCGTTATCACGATATGCAGGGCGCCGCGCGCTTCCCTTTACAACTGCCGGTGGAGTTTCACAGCCCGCAAGGCGATCACCCCGGCCAGACTCGCAACATTTCTGCCAACGGCGTGCTTTTCCAGACCGACACGGAAATTCCTGTCGGTTCGGCCGTGGAATTCACCATTTGCATGCCCGCTCCCGTGCTGGGCACCGCCAGCGGCGTGGTGGTCAACTGCCGCGGCCGTGCGGTCCGTTGTTTTCAGGAAAACCAGAGCTACTGGGTGGGCGTGGTGATTGACGAGTACGGTTTACAGCGTACGGGGAAACAATAGGCACTATGGCCAGCAGCTCGGTCCAACTCGAAGGCGGTAACCAGAACCCGCAGAACAGCGAGGGCAAAGCTTTTACCCGCCTGATTGTGGCCGATAGCCAGACCATTTTTCGCGTCGGCCTGCGCAAGATTTTCGCCCTGGAGGATGACATTCGCGTGGTCGGCCAAGCGGAAAGCTACGGCCAGGCCATTTCTGCCATCGCCAAGTTCAGCGCCGACGTCATTCTTTTTGAGACCGCGCTGGCCGCCGAACCCTCTGAGGCTATCGGCGAGCTGCTGCGCCGCGCGCCCAACTCCAAGCTCATTGTGCTGACCGCCGGCGCCAGCCAGGACGAGGTTCTGGAATATTTCCGCCGCGGCGCGCACGGCATTATTGACCGCTCCATTCCGCCAGAGACTCTGGTCGCCTGCATCCACAAAGTGGCCAAAGGCGATATCTGGCTGGATGAGCAGGCGGTGAACTGGGTGCTGCATGCCTACCGCACCCAGGCCACCCGTCCTATCGCCCCAGCCGCCAAGGTCCACCTCACGCAGAAGGAAATGATGATCGTGGCGTGCGTGGCCCAGGGCATGAAGAACAAAGAGATCGCTGTGCGCGTGAACACCACCGAGCAAGTGGTGAAGAACTATTTGCGCAAGGTGTATGACAAGCTGGGCGTTTCCGACCGGCTTGAACTGGCCCTTTATTGCCTGCATCACAGGCTGTTGGATAACACCGACGCGGTGCCTCCGCTGCCCGCCCCGCTCCCGGCCGCAACTACCGGGCCGGCGCCGGAGAAGGAAGCGGAGTCCAATCCCGTGGATCCTCTGACTCCCGTCAAAGTGTAGGCACGGCCGAACGTCTTCCGAGGTCCTTCTTAATTTTCCCGGCGGAGTTGTAGATGTCGGCTCACGCAACACCGCAGTTGGCCGCTGCCCGCGAGGAGCTAGCGGACCGGACCGGCGAACCATCCCACTCGCACCCGGCTCAGTTCTTGCTTTAATTGCTCCACACGCTTCGCCCTGTCGCGCTCCGATTTGTGACCCGTCTCCACAGCGAAATGAGTAGCCTGGGGAACCCGGGCTTTTTCGCTGATCAGCCGTTGGCGCAGGTTGGGGGCGCCATCCACGTGCAGCGGGGTCTCCACCTGAAAGAGGACATAAACTCCCGCTTCCTCCGGGGCCGCCGCGATTTCCGAATCGGTGAAGGGGTGCAGCTCGTAAAGCGCCATGCGACATCATGGTACCAGCCGGTCTGAGCAGGCGCGCAAAGCAAATGTAAATTTGCCGTCTGCCGCTACCCAGTCATGTCACAATTCGTCTTCAGGAGTGATGGATCCTGCCGGACCGTGGAGAGGAGGGCACCATGAAGCGCAGAGATTTCCTCGTCACTGCATCCTGGGGACTGGCAGCGGCCTGGGCTGGCACAAAGGTATTTCCTGAAGCTCTCGCCTCGCCCCTGCCGCGCAAATTCAGCGCTGCCGATACGGTTGCGCTGGGAAAGACCGGCATTCGCACCAGTCGCCTGGCCATGGGCACTGGCACCGTTGGCTTTGGCCACCATTCCAATCAGAGCGCGATGGGAGTGAACGGCCTCTCCCGCCTGCTGCTCAACGGCTACGACCACGGCTTGCGCTTCTTCGACACCGCCGACGCCTACGGCACTCACCCGCACGTGGCGGAGGCCCTCAAGCGTGTGCCCCGCGATAAGGTCACCGTGCTCACCAAGTCCTGGTCGCGCGAGCCCGCCGCCATACGCGCCGACCTTGACCGCTTTCGCCGTGAACTGGGCACCGACTACATTGACATCTTCCTGATGCACTGCCTGAGCGATGCCGACTGGACCACGCGCTACCGTGGCGTGATGGATGTGCTCTCGGAGGCCAAGGAGAAAGGGATCATCCGCGCCCACGGCTGCTCCTGCCACACCATCGGCGCCCTGCGCGCGGCCGCGCAGTCGCCCTGGGTGGAGGTGGACCTGGCGCGCATCAACCCTATCGGCTCCCATATGGACGCCGACCCTGACACCGTGCTGAGCGTGCTGCACACCATGAAGGCGGCGGGCAAAGGCATAGTGGGTATGAAGATTCTCGGCCAGGGCGACCTGAGCAATCGCCAGGATCAGGCGCTGAAATATGCTCTGTCCCTGGGAGTGCTCGACGCCTTCACCATCGGCGCCGAAAACCAGGGCCAGCAGGAGGACTTGATCCGCCGCATCGCAGCGGCCGCCTGATCGCTTGAGTGGGTACGGAAGATTGAAAAAACGGCGGCGGGCCCGTGTTGGCGCCCACCGCCGCGGAGTTCCACCTGTTACGCCGCCGCGCCCCGGCTTTCCGCCAGAGGCTTTACCTCTTCTATCTTGAAGCGGCGTATCCCCGCCGGCACGCGTCCCTCGATGACCTCCCCCACCCGGCCGCCCAGCATGGCGGCGCCAATCGGGGCCAGCACCGAGATCCTGCCCTTGGCCACATCGGCATCGCGCGGAAACACCAGAACGTACTCAAACTTCTTGCCGGCATCCAGATCCAGCACCCGTGCCTGCCGGTTCATGGTGACGACGTTAGCCGGAATCTTCCCCTCCGTGATTACCTCCGCTTGCTCCAGTCCTTCTTCCAGAGCGCAGAGGTGCTCCGGGCTGCAGTGCCGGAGGAATTTTCTGGCTGACGCCAGCAGGGACTTAAGCCGTTCCAGATCAGCTTTCGAAATCAAAATAGTGCGAATGGACATGTCTTCCAATCTCCTTGTGAAATTTTGGATGTAAGACCTGATTCTTTGCAGCGCCGGCTCGGCCATGAGTTCTTGCGGGCTGTTCTTAGGATCCGAAAAGCCTTTGTAAAGATGGAATTCGAATCCGGTTAACTAAGCCTGCAGACCTCGCGCTGGCCAAACGGCAACTTGAGTTTGCAAAGAGCGCTTTCGGTCTAACAAAGACGCGTGCAGTTGAGCGCCACCAGGTCGGCAGCGCCAGGAGAGATGGGAGGTGTGAACCGCAGAAACACCACTTGCGTGACGGGCGGCGCAATGGCCAACGAAGCGCTGACAACGGCGCACACTGGGGCCGCCAGGTTGCGCGCCGCATTCCAGGCATGAATCGCGGTCAGCTCAACATTGACGGCAGGAGAAATCAATACTGCCGCCATAATGGTGGCCAGCAACAGCGCCAGCACGACTTTGATTCGTCCCGACATCGTTTCTAATTTTTGCTCCGTCACCTGCTGCAAGTCAAGAGAATCACGACGCAGGCCTCCGGCTAGCCCTTTAAGCCGGGCCGTACGGCAGACTATTGTTGCGGTTCTGTGGCGAGCTGTGGGTCGGCGGTGCCCTGGCCGCTCAATTCCTGTTCCCGTTTGTTGCGGCTTGCGTTCATCAGGCGGGTGGCCGTGTCGAGTTCCAGCTTGGCCTGCTGCAACTTTCCCATACGCCGCAGCACCTGCCCTTTGAGGTAGTGAATGCGGGCGGCTTGCGGCGCCAGCTTCTGGGCGGCGTTCAGCGCCTGCAGCGCCTCCGGGTATTTTTCCTGCTTCTGATAGATCTTGGCCAAACCCAGATAGGAGTTGGCCAGCCGCGGATCGAGCTTCACCGCCTTCTGGAAATTCTGTTCCGCCGGCCCATCCTGTCCCAGTTGCGCATAGGCCTGGCCCAGTTGGTCGTAGTTGAAGGCCACGTCGGGCTCGACGGCGATATCTTTCAGAAACTCATCCCGCGCCTGCTCATATTGCTGCTTGTGCATGAAGGCCAGCCCCAGGTTGTAATGCACAAAGGGAAGCCTGGGATTGGCCTGCGCCGCTTTGCTGAGCTCCTGGATGGCCTGGTCATCTTCCTGCCGATTCAGGTGGGCCTTGCCCATGATCAGATGAAACTCCGGGGTGTCTCCGCCGATCTCCACTAGTCGTCCCAGCGCCCGCTTCTCCACCTCGGGGCGCTTAGCTTTGTAGGCAGCAATGCCCAGCACGTAAAGATAGTTCAGGTTATAGGTTTCCTGTGGCCAGGCAGGATCCAGGGTTTTGACTACATCGGCATAGCGCCCGGTAAAGAAATAGCAGAGCCCCAGCAGATAGCGCGCCTGCAGCAGCCTGGGCTGCTGGCGTACCACCGAGGCGAAGGGGGCAGTCGCGCTCATATATTGGCCTTGCCGGAAGTAAACCAGCCCTATATTCAGGCGGATTCCAGCGACAGACGGGGCCAGGTGCTCGGCTTCCTTGAGGTAGCGCAGCGCGGCCGTCCACTGCTGCCGCCGCATATAGATGACGCCCAAATTGGCGTTGGCCCCAGGGTCATCGGGCCGGTGGGCCAGCACCTCGCGAAAGGCCTTTTCTGACATAGTTAAATCGCCTGCCTGCAGGGCCTTCTCGCCCCGGATGTAGGCATCGCGAATGCCGCTGGTAGCTGCCTCCGCGGTTTGAGACTCCCCGGCGATGGGCCGACCTTCGCCGAGAGACAACGGATGAAGGGCCAGTAAGAGGAAGAGAACCAACATGGTTTACGGAAGCCAGCCAAGAGAATACTAGGCTTTGCGACTGAAGCGTCAAGCGGCTGGTCTCGCAGGGACAAGTACCGATCCCCGTCAGGTATTTCTTATCCTCTGCGGAACTGTCAGCCGGCTGTCATCCAAGCCAAAAATGCCAGCCGTTATCATCTCCACCTGCAGACCATTGGCGGACAGAAAATGTAGCTTTGCAGCACAGATTCGTAAGCTTCCCATAATTCATATATCAAAGGGTTATGTTATGAAATCACGGATTAGTAGGTTTCTATTAGGCTGGGTGCTTTTGCCGTACCAGCAGTGCAAGCGATTGATAAAAAAGGCTATTAAGTAAGGTCACCAAGACGATCATTTCTCTGATTAGCAGTGGCTTACAGATTGCCATCAAGAGGCACGAATCGGTGTCTCGGGTGCTAGCCAGGCCCTTCCTTTTCACTCCGGCGTTCGCGCCGTAAAGGAGTCGTGGCATGAGAATTCGTCTTTGGTGGTTTGCCTCGTTGTTGGCTGTTCTAGCCTTCTCCCTCACAACCTGGGCACAGGATACCGGCCAAATTACCGGCACCGTGCACGATTC
>JBLMXE010000151.1:0-9380 GCA_050257615.1 Chlamydiota bacterium
GTGGGCACCATCACCGAAATTTACGACTACCTGCGCCTGCTCTACTCCTCGATCGGCGTGCCCCACTGCCCCCACTGCGGCCAGGCTATCAGCCGCCAGTCCGCCGACCAGATCGTGCAGCGCGTCATGCAGCTCACCCCCGAAGACCGGGTCATGGTCATGGCCCCCATTGTCCGCGGCCGCAAGGGCGAGTTCAAAAAGGAGACAGAGAAGCTGGCGCAGCAGGGCTTCACCCGCGCCCGCGTGGATGGCGAGCTGGTCAACCTGGAAGACGACCTCAAGCTCGACAAGCGCAAAAACCACACCATCGAGGTGGTGATTGACCGGCTGCTGGTCAAACCCGGCATCGAGCAGCGCCTGGAAAATTCCATCAACACCGCCATGAAGCTGGCCGATGGCCTGGTGCAGGTGGCGGTGGTAGGCGGCGAAGAGCATCTCTACTCCGCCAAGCTGGCCTGCCCCGATTGCGGCATTAACGTGCCCGTGCTCGAGCCGCGTTCTTTTTCTTTTAACAGCACCTACGGCGCCTGCCCCGAGTGCCACGGCCTGGGCAGCAAGTACGATTTCGACCCGGCCAAGATCATCGTGGACTGGTCCAAGCCCCTGCTCGATGGCGGCCTCGGCCCCGGCTCCGGCTCCTCCTACCTGCAGCACATGTTGCAGCTCGCCGCCGCCGCCCACGGCTTCGACCTGAACACGCCCTTCGAGAAGCTGCCCGACAAGGTTCAGAATCTCGTGCTCTTCGGCGAACCCAGCCGGCGCAACGGCGGGCCGCGCAGCGGTTTCCGCGGTGTGTTGGCTTATCTGAACAGCTCGCTGGAGGAAGCTTCGTCCGACAGCTATCGCGAATGGCTGCTTAACTACATGTCCGCCACGCCCTGTCCCGCCTGCCACGGCAAGCGCCTGCGACCGGAAAGCCTGGGAGTAAAGGTGAACGGTATGTCCATCGCCGACTTCACCGCCCTGCCGGTCTCGCGCGCGCTCACCGTGGCCGCCGGCATCAACCTGGCCGGGCGCGAGCAGCTCATCGCCGGGCGCATCGTGCACGAAGTTCTGGAGCGCCTGCAGTTTCTGAACGCCGTCGGCCTAGGCTACATCTCGCTCGACCGCTCCGCCGCCACGCTTTCCGGCGGTGAAGGCCAGCGCATCCGCCTGGCCACGCAAATCGGCTCCCGCCTGCGCGGCGTGCTCTACGTGCTCGACGAGCCCTCCATCGGCCTGCACCACCGCGATAACGACCGCCTGCTGGCCGCTCTCGAATCTCTGCGCGACTTGGGCAACACCGTGCTGGTGGTGGAGCACGACGAGGAGACCATTCGCCGCGCTGACTACGTGATTGACCTCGGCCCCGGCGCCGGACGCCATGGCGGCGAACTGGTGGCCCACGGCACGCCCCAAGACATCATGCGCGCCCCCGAATCGCTCACCGGCCAGTACATCTCGGGCAAGAAGCATATTCCCATGCTGCCGGACCGCCGCCAGCCCAACGGCAACGCCATCACCGTGCTGGGAGCGCGAGAGAACAACCTGAAGAATATTGACGCCAGCTTTCTCCTGGGCGTAATGACGGTGGTCACCGGCGTTTCAGGTTCCGGAAAATCCACTCTGGTCAATGACATTCTCTACCGCGCCCTGGCTCGACACCTCTACCACTCGCGGGAGAATCCCGGCGAGCACAAGGCCATCGTGGGCATGGAGAATATTGACAAGGTCATTCAGATTGACCAGTCGCCCATCGGCCGCACCCCACGCTCCAATCCGGCCACCTACACCGGCGTCTTCACCCAGATTCGCGACCTCTACGCCATGCTCCCCGAATCGCGCGAGCGCGGCTACAAAGCCGGCCGGTTTTCCTTCAACGTGGCCGGCGGCCGCTGCGAAGCCTGCCAGGGCGAAGGCCAGCGCCGCATCGAAATGAATTTCCTGCCCGACGTTTACGTGCTCTGCGAGGTCTGCGGCGGCAAGCGCTACAATCACGAGACTCTGGCAGTGAAGTACAATGGCTATTCCATCGCCGACCTGCTGGAAATGCCCGTCTCCGATGCTCTGCCAATCCTGGAGAACATTCCCCAAGTACGGCAAAAGCTCCAGACGCTGGTGGACGTCGGCCTGGGCTACATTCACCTGGGCCAGTCGGCGGTCACGCTCTCCGGCGGCGAAGCCCAGCGCATCAAGCTGGCGCGCGAACTCAGCAAGCGCCAGACCGGCCGCACCCTCTACCTGCTTGATGAACCCACCACCGGCCTGCATTTCGACGACGTGAAAAAATTGCTCGACGTCTTGCACCGCCTCACCGACCTGGGCAACACCATCATCATCATCGAGCACAACCTCGACGTCATCCGCAACGCCGATTGGATCATTGACCTCGGCCCCGAGGGCGGCGAGCACGGCGGCCGTATTGTCGCCCAGGGCGCGCCTGAACAGGTGGCGCGCCAGAAGAAGTCGTTCACCGGCCAGGCGCTGGCAGAGTACTTCGTCCGCAACGGAAACGGCCGACTCCCCGCGGCCAGCGCCCAGTAGGCGGATTTGTAATTGAGTGATTTGTGATTGGTAATTTGTGAACCGCCACTCACCCGCGATTTCTAGACTTCCGCCATCACCACCGCGAGCGACGCGATGGCCGCCGTCTCCGCGCGCAGAATCGTTTTCCCCAGTGAAGCTGATCTCCAGCCCGCGCCAGCGAACGCTTCTAATTCCGGGTTCGTCCAACCGCCCTCCGGTCCGATCGCCAGGACGATTGACGCGCCCGCGCCAGATAGTTCGCGAAGTGAAACCTCGGTTTCAACTTCCGAGAGCACAACGCGCCTCTCCCCCGGCAGCGCCAGCACTTCGCGCAGTCTTACCGGATCGGCGATCTCCGCCGGCGCCATCCGCCGCGCCTGCTCGGAAGCTTCGCGCGCAATCCGCCGCCAGCGTTCCACGCGCTTGATTGCCGCCGCGGCCAGGTGCGCGTCCGTACGCCGGGCAGAAAAAGGCACAATCCGCGCCACACCCAGCTCGGTGCACTTCTCGATCGCGCACTCCATGCGGTCGAACTTGAAAATCGCCAGCGCCAGCGTGACTTGCGCAGCCGCGACAGCTTCCACCTCTTCTCCCAGCTCAAACTCCACCCGCCCATCGTTAACGAAAACGACGCGCCCCCGCCGCACCACGCCCTCGGCCGCGATATCGAATTCCTGCCCCGCCTGCGCGCGCAGCACCCGCGCCAGGTGGGCGGCGTGTTCTCCCACCAGCGCGGCGCGATTGCCGCTGACCTGGTCGGCGATCCAGCGGCGACGCGTCATCGCAGCAGCACCAGCCAGGTGGCTAATGCAGCAGCCGCATAAAGCAAACCAAACACAATGTTCTGGAATTTCAGGCTGGAGGTTTCGAAGGATTTGGTGTTGCCCACCATCTCTACCCCACTCACCAGGCCGATGACGGCAGCCAGCAACAGCCAGGTCTCATGTCGCCATAGAACGGCATACAGAATCGCGGCCACAAAAGAAATCACCGCCGAGATCAGGCCAATCTTGAAGTAACGCGAGCGGCTCCGTGACGCCGTCATGCGCTCGCTGGTAAGTGCGGCGACGCGCTCGGGCATAGCCAGCCGCATGATGGCCGGCACCACGGTCACGAACAGCAGAAAGTAGGCGTAATAGTGCTCAAACCTGGCCAAAGATGTCTTTCACTTTGCTGAGCAGCGTCTTGCGCAGTGGCTTGTTTTCCACCCGTGCCAGGCCGTCCAGTTCCTGCAGCAGTTCGCGCTGCCGCTTGCTCAGCTTGTTCGGCGTCTGCAGCTTGATTTCCACGAACAGATCGCCTTTGCCGTGGCTGTTGACCACGGGCACGCCTTTGTGGCGCACACGGAACGTCGCGCCCGATTGCGTTCCTTCGGGGATTTTCAGCAGGTGCTCGCCCTCCATGGTCGGAACCATGATCTCCGCCCCCAGCGCCGCCTGGGAGAAGGAGATAGGGATCACGCAGTGCAGGTCGTTGCCCTCGCGGTCGAAGAAGGCGTGCTCCTTCACGTGCAGCACGATGTACAGGTCGCCGGCGGGGCCGCCATTCGCTCCCGCCTCGCCCTGCCCGGCATAGCGGATGCGGGTGCCGTCTTCCACCCCCGCCGGAACATTCACTTCCACCATGCGCTCCTGCAGCACTCGTCCCTGGCCCTTACACTTGGGGCAGGGATCGGTAATCACGCTGCCCGCGCCCTGGCAGGTAGAGCAGGTGCGCGCGATGCTGAAAAATCCCTGTTGATAGCGAACCTGTCCGCGCCCCCCGCAGCTGCGGCAGGCGACCGGCGCTTTGCCCGGCGCCGCCCCGGATCCGCGGCAGTCCTCGCAGGCTTCGTGGCGGCGCACCCGAACCTGGGAGGTGACGCCGAAAACCGCTTCGTCAAATTCCAAAGTCAGGTCTTCGCGCAGGTCGGGACCGCGCTGCGCTCGCGAGCGCCCGCGCCGGCCGCCGGTGCCGAACAGGTCGCCGAAGCCGAAAAAGTCGCCAAAGATATCGCTGAAGTCCTGGAAGATGCTGGCGTCGAAGCCGCCAAATCCGCCGGCGCCCGCTCCTGCCGCTGCCCCCACTCCCGCCAGCCCAAAGCGGTCGTACATGACGCGCTTTTGCGAATCGGCCAGCACGCTGTAGGCTTCGGTGGCTTCCTTGAATTTTTCTTCGGCTTCCGGATTGCCCGGGTTCCGGTCGGGATGGTATTGCAGCGCCAGCTTGCGGTAGGCGCTCTTGATCTCCTGTTCGCTGCAGGTGCGGGCCACGCCCAGCACCTCGTAAAAGTCGCGTTTGCCGTTACTGGTCGGAATAATCAGTCCTCGTTAATGCCGATGGAATTTACTTCTTGGAGTTGCGCGCCACTCGCACCATGGAGGGACGCAGCAGGCGATCCTTCAGTTTATAGCCGCGCTGCAGTTCCTCGAGCACATGATGGTCCTTGACCTCGTCGCTGTCCACCATTTCGATGGCCTCGTGCAGTCGGGGATCGAAGGGTTCGCCCTTGGCCGGAATTGGCCGCAGCCCCAGTTTTTCCAGCGCGTCTTGAAACTGCTTGCGGATCAACTCCACCCCGGCGCGAAGGTCCTCCTGCTTCTGCACCGGCATCAGCAGGGCGCGGTCCAGGCTGTCGAGGATGGGCAGCAGGTTCTTGAGCGCGTCCGCCAGGGCGAAGTCCTTATACTCCTGCTGCTCGCGCGCCGCACGCTTGCGGGCGTTCTCGAACTCCGCCTGCATGCGCGCCATGCGGTCCAGCAGCAGGTTGCGCTCCGCCTGCAGCTTTTCCAGGTCTGCCCGCAGCACGGCTGTGTCCTGCCCCGCCGCCGGCGTAGCCTGCTCCTCGCCGGTTTCCTCCGCGGGGGGCAGCTCGTGCTCCAAGTCCAGGTCTTGCGATTCCATTTCCGATTTACCGTTTCCCCTTGCCATGATTCACTCTGTATCGTTCAGAATTCGATCAAACAGACGCGCGATGTACGACACCGCCGTGATGGTGTGCTCGTAATCAATGCGTGTTGGCCCAATAACCGCCAGCGACCCCATCACTTCACCGCCCACTCGCGCTGGCGCGCCAATCAGCACCAGGTTGCTCATGTGCGGCTGGTTTTCACCCAGGCCGATGATCACCCGCACCGCCTCTTCCCGCGTATTGAGGTAGGCGCTCAGCAACTCGGCCAGCTTTTCCTTCTCCTCCAGCGTCTTGAGCAGGTCGCGCAGCCGCTGCCGGTCCTCCTCGCTGACTACCAGGTTGGAGGTGCCCTCCACCCACACAGTTTGCCTGCCCTGCTCGCTTTCCAGCGCGCCTTCGCGGTAGAGTGCCTCCACCGACTGCATCAGGCGATCGTACTCGCTGCGCTCCTGCTCGATGCGGCGCGCCAGTTCCGTGCGCAATGTCTCCAGCGTCCAGCCGCGGAAATTCTCATTGATGTAGCGCGAGGCTGAGTCCAGGTCCTCCTGGCTCAGGTCCCGGCTCATGCGCAGCACCCGATCGCGCACTACCCCGGCGCGCGTTACCACCACCGCCAGCACCTTGTGCTCCGCCAGACGCGAAAAGTACACGTGATCGAGCGCGTTGCGCGAGCCGCCCGTGGTCATGGTCACGCCCACGCTGTGCGAAATCAGCGAGAGCACGTGCGAGGTGCGCTCCATGAATTCGTCCGGGTTGCTGATTCCTTGCAGCACTCCCTGAATCATGTTCGCATCCGCCGGAGCGATCTGCGCTTTGCCCGTCAACTGCTCCACGTAATACCGGTAAGCGGCGCTGGTGGGCACCCGGCCCGCCGAGGTGTGCGGTTGCTCCAGGAAGCCGGCGTCCGACAGGTCCGCCATGACGTTGCGGACGGTGGCCGCGCTCAGCCCTTCCCGGCTGCCACGTGCCAGCACGCGCGATCCCACCGGCTCGCCCGTGGAAATAAATGTTTCCACGATGGCGGTCAGAATCTCGCGCTCCCGCTCTCCCATGGACCCGGGTTCTACCATCGCAATTTCAATGCGAGCTCTGTGACTGCCCGCAACTTCTCCTAAGTACTTTAGATGCCGCTGCTTAGGCCAGGATTCAGGCTGCTCTCCCTGCCTGACGGGCAGGCGCAGCTTGACCACACCCTGCATCAAGGATAGCTTAATTTGCTTCGTGTCAAAACTCCTAAAAGTCTCTCGCAGGTGGTTTCTGAAGGCCTCGGCCGTGCTCGGCGGCTGCAGCACATTTGCGGCAGCGCCGCTACTCAATAACATGCCCAGCAATCGTGAAAACAAGTCTGCCAAGCCGGAAAAGAAGCCCCATGTGGCGGTTGTAGGCGCCGGCGCATTCGGCGGTTGGACCGCCCTTTACTTGCTGCGCCGGGGAGCGCAGGTGACGCTGATTGACGCCTGGGGGCCGGGCAACTCCCGTGCCAGTTCCGGAGGCGAAACCCGCATCATTCGCGGCACCTATGGCCCCAACCAGCCTTACACCAAAATGGCTGCCCGCGCCCTCCAGCTCTGGCAAGAGAACCAGAAGCGCTGGAACCGAGAGCTCTTCCGCCGCACCGGCGTGCTGTGGATGGTGGCGCGGGAAGATGACTTCTTCGAAAAGGGCTCTCTGCCCGTGCTGAAGGAGGCCGGCATCCCCTATGTGGAAATGAGTTACAACCAGCTCTCCGCCACTTATCCGCAGGTGAACTTTGACGGCGTGCGCTGGGCGATTTTTGAGCCCGAAAGCGGCGGCCTGATGGCCCGCGAAGCCTGCGCCGCCGTGCGCAACGCTGTCGTTGCGGAAGGCGGAAAGTATGTGCAAGGTGCTGTTCTGCCGCCGCAGATCGGAGCCGGCGAGATGCAGGGTCTTGTTCTCCAATCGGGCGTCCATATCGCCGCTCAGCGCTACGTTTTTGCCTGCGGCCCCTGGCTGGGCAACATGTTTCCCGACGTGGTCGGCGAGAATATTCGCCCCACCCGCCAGGAAGTTTTCTTTTTCGGAACGGAGGCCGGCGACGTCCGCTTTAACCCGGAGAAAATGCCCATCTGGGTGGACCACGGCGAACGCTTCTTCTATGGCTTTCCCGTGGTAGAACGCCGTGGTTTCAAAATCGCCGACGATACCCGCGGGCCGATGTTCGATCCCACGAACGGCCAGCGCGTAGCCAGCGCCGAAGGACTGGCCAGCGCCCGCGAGCACCTTGGCCAGCGCTTTCCTAGCTTGAAACATGCGCCGCTGCTGGAATCGCGCGTCTGCCAGTATGAAAATTCGCCCGATCAGAACTTCATCATGGACCGCCATCCGCGCGCCGCCAACGTCTGGCTACTGGGCGGCGGCTCCGGCCACGGCTTCAAGCACGGCCCCGCCGTCGGCGAAATGGCGGCCGAAATGGTGATGACCGAAAAAATTCTCAACCCGCTCTTCGCCCTCTCGCGCTTCAAATAGTACTGAGTTCCAGTACCAACCTTCGTCCTGTCATCCTGAGCGGAGCAGGGCGGTTCGCT
The DNA here is from genome assembly GCA_050257615.1 of Chlamydiota bacterium. GTDB lineage: Bacteria > Acidobacteriota > Terriglobia > Terriglobales > Acidobacteriaceae > JAICWP01. The sequence continues at coordinate 7,942 of JBLMXE010000151.1, forward strand.
TGCGAATCGCCCTGCGGAGTCGAAGGACCTTGCGTTTGCTCGCGCTGTTCTTGCGGACGGCGGTGTTCCCTTGAGGAGTATTTACGCGCTTCCAAAACTGGCCGCTGCTGTTTTTGCATCGGGATGAACCGCGATCATGCTGTGCACATTGGTCAATTTCAGAACATCTTCCACCAGACCTTTGGCTCCCGCCAGGCGCAGTTCCCCGCCGCTCTGCTTGAGCAGCCCGCACACCATCATGATGATGCCCACGCCCGTGCTGTCCACCCGGCTCACGTTGCTAAGGTCGAGCACGACTTTCTTTTCCTTGTCGCGCACCAGCGCGGTTCCCATCCACTCCAGATGCTGGGCATCGCGTCCCAGGGTGATTCTCCCTGACAGTTCCAGAACAATCACATCAGGTGGAATGCGCTTGGAATGGATCTCGAGCATGGGCTTTCCTTTCGTGCGGCAACTTACGAGGCGCACGAAGTTTGCCCTGTGCCGACGCAGAAGTCAATTGCCGGCTTGAAATCGGCGTCGGGGCCTCGACAGCTCACTCGCTGACTCCCGACTCCTGACTCCCGACTACTGAATTTGTATTACGTTCTCCGCCGCCGCCTTGATCTCGCCCAAACGATCGGCCACTTTGCGGGCGAAGGCGTAGAGGGATTTGGCGTGCGCGCCTTCTTCGCCGGCCAGCACCGCCGGCAGGCCGGTGTCGCCCGCTTTGCGGATTTCAGGGTCGAGTTCCACCCGCCCCAGAAAGGGAATGTCGAACTGCTTGGCGGTGCGCTCCCCGCCGCCTTTGGAGAAGATGTCAATCTCTTCGTGGCAATGCGGGCAAACAAAGTAGCTCATGTTTTCCACCAGGCCCACGATATCCACCTTCACCTGGCGGAACATCTCAATGGCCTTGCGCGCGTCCTGCAGAGAAACGTCGGAGGGCGTGGAAACCACGATGGCGCCGGTCAGGGGCACCGTCTGAATCAGCGACAGGGCCACGTCGCCGGTGCCCGGAGGCAGGTCCACCACCAGATAATCGAGCTGCCCCCACTCCACCTGTCCCAGAAACTGCCGCACGATGGAGTGCAGCATGGGCCCGCGCCAGATCAGAGGCCGGTCGCCGGGGTTGAGGAAGCCGACCGAAATCACCTTCAGGCCGTAGCGCTCCAACGGCTCGATGCGGTTTTCGCCGATGACACGCGGCGTGGCGTTCGCGCCCAACATGAGCGGCACATTGGGGCCATAAACGTCCGCATCGAGCAAACCGACCTTGTGCCCGATCTTGGCCAGCGCCACAGCCAGATTGACTGCCAGCGTGGTTTTGCCCACCCCACCTTTGCCCGAGCCCACAGCAACAATGGAATCTACTCCGGGGATGGGCTGTGGCCCCTGGGGCTGTTGTCCGGGGCGAGGCGGCATGTGCGAACTCACGGAAGTCCCTCCACTAGCGGCAA
>JBLMXE010000152.1:0-3734 GCA_050257615.1 Chlamydiota bacterium
TGCGCGTGCGCGGCACCAGCTGCACGTTCAGGTGGCCGCGAAAGGCATCCACCAGCCGCAGCTTGCGCTTGTCGGCATCGCTCTCCCGCGGGCGCGGCGGGCCGGCAAACGCCGGATTCTCTGCCAGCCCCACCTCTTCGATGGTGCGCCAGGCCAGCTTGTCGCTCTTGAGCACCTGGATCTGGGTTTGCAGGAAGGCATCGTCGGCCTCCATCTTCTGGTAAGCCTGGTTCAGCGACTGCACCAGCGGCGTTTCCGCCTCCAGTTCCACCCGCGCCGTCGCCCGGTACACCGGGGTGGTGCGGTAGGAGACGATGGCAGCTATCGTGCCCAGCACAAACACCGCCGTCGCTACCGTCCAGCGCCGCTTGAGCAGCACCCCCCAATAGGCGGCCAGGGAGAGCTCATCCTGGCCGCTCAGCGAGTCAGCCTCGGCAGAGGACAATACCCGTCCGGGCGGCGCCAGCGCCGCAGGGCGCTCCACCGGCACTAATTCCGCTCTTTCTAATCCATTCTGGTTCATGGGAGTGAAACGACTTTCAGAAACGATAGATGGCCAGCCCGGTGGCCACCTGCAGCATGGCCTCCGCGCTGCGCGTCAGGACGCGCCGGCTGGAGCTGTCGGGCACAAACAGGATGTCTTCTGCTTGCAGCGTTGGATCTGGTGTTCTGCCGGCCAGAAGCTTCTTCAAGTCCACCGGGATCTGCCGGCGCCCGTCCGCGGCCTTGGGGTCGCCGTGGATGATCACCGCTTTGTTGCGCACCGCCGTCGTCTTCAGGTCTTCCGCCAGGGCCAGCGCCTGCAGCACGGTGATGCTCTGCTTGCCCGTCTTCAGAGGGAATCCCCCCGGACGGTTGACCGCGCCCACCACGTACACGATGCCGGCGCGCGGCACGATGATGCGGTCCCCGGGATAAACATCCACGTTGGCCGCCGCGTCCCCCTTCTGCAGCAGCCGCTCCAGATCCACGGTGATCAGGCGCGGCGCTGTCGCCGCGCTTTCCCGAGAGCGCAATTGCAGCGCGGCCATGGCCACGTCGCCCCGGCGAATGATGGCCACCGTGCCCGCATCTTCCGCCACCCCTTCGGCCTGGGAAAGCACGTCCAGCAGCGTGGTGCGCCCCAGCACCCGGTACATCTGCGGCTTGTGCACCGCTCCGGTGATGGCCACGGCGTGTGCTCGCGACTCGCGCACCGCAGTGCTGACCCGTGGATCGGTGACGAAACCTTCCTCCTGCAGACGCTTGCGCACCAGCTGCGAAAACTGCTCCAGGGTCAGCCCGGCCGCGGCCAGCGGAGACGAGAGCAGAGGCAGCGTGACCTTGCCCGTGGCGCTCACTTCGTATTGCCGTGAAAGCTCCGGCACGTCCAGCACATAGACTTCCAGCACATCATCCGGGCTGATCAGGTATTCCGGCTCCGCCGCGGCGGAACCTGGGACCTGGGCGCAAGCGCAAGCGGCGGCCAGCAGCAACACTAGCGTCGCCATCCACCTCCAGCCCCGTTTGCCTTTTGCAGTTGAAAACAAAGAGTCCCTCCCTGGTTCGCGGTTCATCGTTTTTGGCCCGGCCGGCGGAATCTACGGAGCCGACGGGCTGACCCTCTCCCCGCCGCGCGTGGCTAGGATGCCGGCCACCACGCCGGCTCCCGCCGCTCCGCCGATTACCCAGTACAGGCCGTGACCGCCCAGAAAGGACGAGGACATGGCGGGTTCGGTCGTTGCCTGCTGCCCGGCCACCGCGGTCGGACACTGCTGCGTCCCCGGCCGGGTGATGCTTTGTCCTGCTGCTAGCCGCGAGACCTGTCCCGCCTGCCTGACCGTGGCCGCCCCGCTCTTCACTGCCACCGTGGTCGTGCCCCCGGCGTTCGTCACTTCCAGCTTGGCGGGATTGCCCTCCGGAGTGACTTCCATGCCGGCAAAGCGCACCGGCACCGCTTTGCTGGTCACCAGCACCAGGCCTCCGCACCCCAGTTCCGCGGCTTTGCCGAATTTCAGCGAGGTGTTGGGTTTGAGCATCAGCGAGACTCCATCGCTGGTCAGCAGAGTCGAGAGATTGCCGGTCTTAATCTCATCGCCGGCATGAACCGCGGTGGAGGTGACCACCGGGCTGCCCTTCAGTGTTACCCCCGCCTGGGGATAAATCACCCCCGTTTGGGAGGAAGCTTCGGTTTGGGCCGGTAGCAGGGTTACCGGGAAACTGAACAGCAGCACAATCGCTGCCGCTCTGGCCAAAGCACGGTTCAACATAGTGCCTCCTGTCTGCGCCCGCTTGCGGCGCCGCAGTGCAACATGAATCTGAACATCCCCACTTCGAGTGGACCGGAACTCTCTTTCCCGGCCCGGTTTAAGCCCGCGGAACTACGCCGCTTGCGCCGTTCCCGCCGGCTCAATCTCATCCGCTGCTACCTCGGCCGCGATCGAACGCTGGATCAGGTCCAGCGACAGCACCACCCGCAGCCGCCCCTTCCGGTCCGCCAGAAATCCCTCGATCCCGGCCAGCGGCCCGCTGTGCACCCGCACCCGCCGTCCCAGCTTCAGGTAAGGATAGGGTTCCACGCATACGCCTCCGCGCAGCGTTCCGCGCAAAAACTCGATTTCCGTTTCCGCAACCGCCGCCGGCTTGCCCTGGAAGCTGACCAACTGCACCACCCCCGGCGCCTGCAGAATCCGCAGCCGTTCCCGCAGCCTCGTATGCACGAACACGTAGCCGGCAAACAGGGGCAGCTGCAGCTCTTTTTTGCGGTCGCTCCAGCGGCGCACCGACCGGTAGAGAGGCAGGAAATGTTCGATCTCGAGCTGCTGCATGTGCTGCGCTACCCGTTTTTCATGATTTGCCAGCGTGTGCAGCACGTACCATTGCGGCCTTTCCGCCAGGCAGGGGCGCAAGAGATCGGCTTCCAGCAGAGCGGACATCATTTCATCCTTTTGGCTACAGCTTCGCCCCGTCACTCCCACCGGGGAAGGACTACAATCCCCTCCTTCACCGGCAACTGCCAACAACGCAGCCCATCATGGCGGGTGCGGACGGTAAGGAAAAGGTCACTTAGGGAGGAGGTGGAAAATCGCCCCCAAAAACTTCCCCTCGCCGCCGCCGCAGTTGGACGGAATCCTGGCGTCACTTGTTCGCTTGCATGGCGCAGGCTAGGCCAAAAACCTGCCACAGAGCTGGCCGCGCTGTCGGGACGTAACGTCACCTTGGTCATTGGCGCTTTGGGTCATGACCAGCTTGACGATTTTTGTCACAATGCCACTTGCCGCTACTTGCCTTTTCTTGTGGCCCACTGAAAACACAAGCTTTAACGCTCCTTCCCGGATGGCTCTCAAACTGCAAAGTAGCTGGCCGTGGGGTCGATGATCCCCAAACGAGGGAGGAAAAGGATTTGAAAAAGCAAAAGGGCTTTTCACTGATCGAGCTTCTGATTGTGGTGGCGATCATTCTGATTATCGCTGCCATCGCCATTCCCAACCTGTTGCGCGCCCGCATCGCCGCCAATGAATCTTCGGCGGTCAGCTCGCTGCGCACCATCAATACAGCTGAGGTTTCCTACACCACCGCATATCCCACGGTGGGCTACTCCGCGAACTTGGTTTCTTTAGGCCCGGGCGGCGTGAACGCGGTTTGCGCAGCTCCTACCTCCACCGTGGCCTGCCTGCTTGACGGCGTACTGGCCAGCGGCACCAAGAGCGGCTATCTGTTTACCGTGACTCCGACCGCCGGCGCGGGTGGCTTGA
>JBLMXE010000153.1:0-8079 GCA_050257615.1 Chlamydiota bacterium
CCATTCCGGATAAGGAAAACACTACCGCAATTTATGCGGCGGCGGTGTTGCGCAACGCGCCGCACGCGGCGGCAGCGCGAGCTTGGGTTACTTACCTGACTTCGGTGGAAGCGCAGGCGGCCTACCGCAAGTACGGCTTCGGAACTGCGGGAGAGCGCCCGTGAAATCGCCTAAGCTCCAGCGTGCGGCTGTGCTGGGGCTGGCGGGGCTTCTTCTGGCTCTCGCCTCAGGCTGCGGCCGTATTCTGGCCGAATCCCAGGGGAAAAAGGACAACGCCAAGTCGCTGCCGGAGTGGAAGCCGCCGGCGCGCATTCCGGCCGGGCACGCGGGCGAACGCGTCCGGCTGGGGCGAAATATTTTCAACCACACCCCGAAGTATGCGCCTGCCTATGCCGGCAACCAGCTCAGCTGCAGTGATTGCCACCTCCAGGGCGGCGCCGCTGCCTTTTCCTCTCCCATGATTGGCCTGCCCGGGTTGTTTCCTATGTACAACAAGCGCGCGGGACGTGTAATCAGCCTGGCGGAACGCATTCAGGAGTGCTTCGTGCGCAGCGAAAACGGCAAACCGCCCGCCGCCGACAGCGCGGAAATGACGGCGATGCTGGCTTATATGGACTGGCTTTCACAGGGGCAGCCGAAAGGGCGCGCTTTCCCTGGCCGCGGCCTGGTGAAACTGCCGGCGCTGCGCGGCGATCCCGGGCGTGGCGCCGCCATCTATGCCAGGCAATGCGCGGTATGCCATGGGGACGACGGCGCCGGCGTGCCTCCTATCCTGCCGCCGCTTTGGGGCGCCACCGCTTTCAACGACGGCGCGGGGATGAGCAAGGTGGAGAAGATGGCGGCGTTTGTGCAGCACAACATGCCGCAGAATGCGCCGGGATCACTGAGCGCGCAGCAGGCCTACGATGTGGCCGCTTACGTGAACAGCAAGCCGCGGCCCAAGATGAATCCGGCATACAAAAAGTATTGATGAAAGGGCAGGCATGACTTGCCCTCCCCCGAGTTATCCGACTGTTGGCGTTATCGCACCGGGCCCAGGCGGCCGAAGTTAAATGCGCGGCGAAACATCTTGCTGATGTTGGGCGGCAGCATGATCGGAGCCGCAGCGGCGCGGCCGCGGGCCACCGACGCCTCGGTCTGGCCGGCGTCATCGTCCTCGCCGGGCACGGCTACGTATGCGGGCGCCAGGCCGGTGGCGGAATCGAAGGCCTGGCCCACAATCATGCCGCTATCATCAATGTCATTGGCGTACACCAGGTACGCAGAGCCTGCCGCGGCAAGGGAATTGATATCCGTTATCTTGCCGTTCTGCCAGATCACCGCGCGGCTGCCGTTGGGACCAATGGACTGGCCCGCCACCTGGCCGTGGTCGTTAATCGCGTAGGCGAAGCTGATGGAGTCGCCCGGAAGGGTGTTCAGGTCCTGCATGCCGCCGCTTGGCGTCCAGAGAAAAGCGTGAATGCCCCCGCTGGCGGTTTCGGCGAATCCTACAACATTGCCTTGCCGATTGATGGCCGTGGGAGTGTTCCAGGCGTTGCCGCCGATGTTGCCCAGGTCGGTTGCGGCGCCGTTCCGCCAGAGCACGGCGTGAGTAGCGCTCATGTCGCCCACCGCGTTTTCGCAGATGCCGGAGATGCCCACCACCTGGCCCTTGTCATTGATGGCGGTGGCGGCGCTGTCGGGATCGGAACCAAGCGGTGGCAGTGGCTGCACCTGGTCCTTATTCGGTCCCCAAATGACGGCTTCAAACTGCAGGACCTGGGGAAGAATGCAGGTAGGATCATGAACCGGGGTTTCCGCCCATCCCACCACTTGGCCGGCATCGTTGGCGCCGGAAGCGTATCCGTTCACGCCGCCCAGCGTGGGCAACGGGTTCATGACTCCGTTCTGCCACACAAAGCCCAGGCAGACATGGCCAGTCACGGTGGGGAAAAAGAAACCGCCATAGGAGCAGCTCCAATCTTCCTGCAGGGGATCCATGGCGGCACTCTCCGCGATTCCCACGGCAGCCACCGCATTGTGATTCGGCCAGAAGATGCCGCTGTTGGGACCGCCCAGCGTGCTCAGGGGGATGGCTTTGCCGTTCTTCCACGCCACCGCTTCCAAAGCCTGGTTCCCCGGCAGAGACGAGAATCCCGAAAGCAGGCCCTGGCTGTTGATGCTGATGGCGGCGCTGTACGGGCCACCTAAGGTGCCTAGCTCCGTTACGGTGTAGCTTGCCTGGGCAGCAAGGCGACTCGGCGCCCATAACCCGGTCAGAACAGCGACTGCAATCATGCATACCAAAATTCTGAATTTCATACCCTCTCCTTTGCTCTGATCTTCTCGCCCCTGGGCGCGGCACACCGCACCAACATAGGTAGATCGGCCGGCGAAGGTTGGACGTTCACGGACTTTGCTCCCCGGAGCTGGACGTTTGCGGACCCGTCTCCCGGCATCGGCAATATGTGGCGCGATGTAACAAATCTGAAACAAAGGAGCCCGGTCCGAAAACGTCCAACCTGGGGAGCGGAAACAGGTAAGATGAGACGGCGAAGAGTATGAATCTCGACTGGCGAATTTGTTCGCGGGCCCGGCTCTCGCGCGACGCGCGTTTTGACGGCAAGTTTTTCATCGCCGTACTCACCAGCCGGGTGTACTGCCGTCCTATCTGCCCGGCGCCCACGGCCAAAGAAAAGAATGTTCGCTATTTCCCCACCGCCGCCGCCGCTGCGGAAGCGGGATTCCGCCCCTGCCTGCGCTGCCGCCCGGAGTGCTCCCCCGGCACGCCGGCCTGGGTGGGCACTCCCAGCACGGTCTCGCGCGCCCTGCGGCTTATCGGCGAAAGCGGGCTGGAGGATGGCGGAGTGGAACACCTGGCTGAGCGCGTGGGAGTGGGCGCGCGCCATCTGCGCCGCCTCTTCCTGCGCCACCTGGGAGCGACGCCCAGCGCGGTGGCGCAAACACGGCGCCTGCACTTCGCCAAGAAGCTGATTGATGAAACCAGCTTGTGCATGGGACAAGTGGCATTGGCGGCCGGCTTCGGGTGCGTGCGGCGCTTCAATGCCGCCATGCGCAAGGTGTACCATCGTACGCCCACGCAGATGCGGCGCTTGGCGCGGCCGGCGGCCGGGCAGCCGGAGGATCAGTATCTTTTTCGCCTCCGCTTCCGTCCTCCTTACAACTGGCAGGGCATGCTGGCGTTCTTGGCCGCCCGGGCCACGCCCGGAGTGGAGGGGGTAGAGGGCGGCTCTTACCGGCGTTCCATTTCTCTGAACGAAGGCCGGGGGTGGCTTGAGGTTTCCCTGAACGAGAGCGAACACACGCTGGTGGCACGCGTTCAGTTCTCCGACCCACAGTCGTTGTTTCTGGTGGTCGAGCGGGTCCGGGCCATGTTCGACCTGAATGCCGATTGGGCGGCGTTGCAGGAAACTTTCAAAAGTGACCCGGTTTTGTTTTCCCGGATAAAGGTGGCGCCGGGCCTGCGCGTGCCCGGCTGCTGGAACGGTTTCGAACTGGCGGTGCGCGCCATTCTCGGCCAGCAGATCACGGTCAAGGGCGCCACCTCGCTGGCCGGCAGACTGGTGCAAGCATTCGGGCAGCCCCTGTCGGCCCCGGGCCTCACACACTTGTTTCCCCGGCCCGAAGATCTCGCCGGCGCCCGGCTGGCCGGTATTGGTCTGCCCAAGGCGCGCGCGGAGAGCATTCGTGCCCTGGCTCGCGCCGTCCGCGACGGGCAATTGCGTTTTGAATGTGTTGCGGATAGCGATCAGTTCCTGGCGCGCTTCTGTGAGATTCCCGGCATTGGGCCCTGGACGGCGCAGTACGTGGCCATGCGCGCCCTGGGCGAGCCTGACGCCTTTCCCTGCGGCGATATCGGCCTGCTGCGCGCCTTGGGCATTTCCAGCGCCCGCGAACTGGAGCAGCGTGCCGAAGCCTGGCGGCCCTGGCGCGCCTATGCCGCCATGTACCTGTGGAACGTGGCCGCGGGAAACAGCGCCGGCCGGCGCAAGCCCGCACCGGGCGGGACCCTCCGGCCGACCCATGTCGCATCCGTTCCGCAACGGGAAATCGCGGTCGTATCGTGAACTTCCTTCACGGGAAATTTCCGGCGGCCGGTCTCCTGCCTACTGACTCCGGGCTACTTCCTTAATCATCTCCCACGCCCTCTGCACGTCGTCCCAAGTGGTCCCCAAGTTGCCGATGGCCAGGCGCAGCACGTAACGGTTGCCGAGTTCGGTGTGGGAGATAAAGAATTTTCCTGAGGCGTTCACCTTTTCCAGGATGCGGCGGTTGTCATCATCCGATCCTTTGTAGCGGAAGCAAACCACGGAGAACCGGACGTGGGCGACCACTTCGAAGGGTGAGTCGGCCTGGATTTCGCGGGCGATGCGCCCGGCCCACTCCATGTGTGTGCGCAGAATCTGCTGCAGGTGCTCGCGACCGAAGTAGCGCAGGATGAACCACAGCTTGAGGGCGCGGAAGCGGTGACCCAGGGGCACGCCGTAATCCATCAGGTGAATGGCGCGCGGGTCTTCGGAAGCGCGCAGGTACTCGGGAACCAGCGAAAAGGCGCGGCGCAGAATGTCGGGACGGCGGGTGTAGAAGGCGCTCAAGTCAATGTTGGTGAAGAGCCACTTGTGCGGATTCATCACGTATGAATGCGCGCGCTCGATGCCGGCCAGGATGTGGCGGCACTCGGGCAGAATGGCGGCAGCGCCCGCGTAGGCGGCATCCACGTGCAGCCACAAGCCGTGCTTCTCTGTGATGCCGGCAATTGCGGCCACAGGGTCTACGCTGGTGGTGGAAGTGGTGCCCACGGTGGCCACCACACAGAAAGGCTTCCTGCCGGCTGCGCGGTCCTGCTCGATGGCGGCGGCCAGCGCCTCCGGCCTCATGCGGAATTCGGCGTCCACCGGGATTTTGCGTACATTGCGCTGCCCGATACCGGCGGCGATGGCTCCCTTTTCAATGGAAGAGTGCGACTGCTCCGAGGTGTAGAGCACCAGGTTGCTTGTCGCGCCATTCAGACGGGCCTCGGGATCCACCATCTCGCGGGCGGCGCAGATGGCGTGGAAGCTGGAAACCGAAGCGGTGTCATAGATGATGCCGAACCATTCCGCGGGCACGCCCATCCAATCACGCAGCCAGCCCAGCGCCACCTGCTCCAGTTCAACCAGCGCAGGGGAGGTATTCCAGTGCAGGCCGTTGGTGTTAAGCGCGGCGGCCAGCATTTCCGCAATGATGGCGGGCGTGGAGCCGGTGCAGGCAAAGTAAGCAAGAAAGCCGGGATGGTTCCAGTGGGTGACTGCGGGAATGATTTTGGCGTCAAAGTCGCGCAGGATGGCTTCGAAGCTCTCCCCCTGCTCGGGACCGGAGCGCGGGAGCGCGTCCGCCAGTTCGCCCGGCTTCACCTTGGGGACCACGGGATAGTGGCGGGTGTCCCGCAGGTATTCGGCGACCCAATCCACCGCCTGGTGGGCGGCGTGTTGGAAATCGGAAACGTAACGGTCCCAATCGAGGGCAGATTCTGCAGAAGTGTTGGGCTTTTCAGAGGCGGCCATGAAGAGATTCTAGCCTGCAGACGACCACGTGGGGACAGCCGCCCTCGGCTGTCCGGGCTTTCAGCCGGGCCTCCGCCCGGCCGCACAGACGGGGGCGCCTGTACTTACGTGTATCTTGAAGGCGTTTTCTTCACAAAGATTTAGGGCGGCCGAAAGGCCGCCCTTCTGATAACTAGTCTGTGAGAGGCAAGCTGCGCTCGCCCGGACAGCCGAGGGCGGCTGTCCCTACGCGGTTACGCGGGCGCCGGTCTCTCACCGGGCTTGGTGACGCCGGCGCGGCCGGGCTCGGGTTTGAGCACTTTCTGGATGCCGCCTTCATCGGACGGCGGAGCCGGCGCCACCTTCACCGGCAGCTCCTTACCGTCAATGATCATCTGGATTTCATTGGCGTCCAGCACCTCGCGCTCCAGCAACGCCTTGGCAATGCGCTCCAGGGCGTCGCGGTGCGAGGAAAGAATGTCCACCGCCGACTTGTAACCTTCGTCCACGAAGCGCCGCACTTCCTGGTCAATCTTGATGGCCGTGTCTTCGCTGTAATCGCGGTGCTGGGCGATTTCACGGCCCAGGAAGATCTGCTCCTCCTTCTTGCCGAAGGTGAGCGGACCCAGGTTGCTCATGCCGAACTCGCACACCATCTTGCGGGCCAGTTCCGTGGCCTGCTCGATGTCGTTGCCCGCGCCCGTGGTCATAGTGCTCAGGAAGAGCTCCTCAGCGACGCGGCCGCCCATCATGATGGCCAAGCGCGTTTCCAGGTAGTCGCGGGTATAGGTGTGCTTGTCGTCAATGGGCAGTTGCATGGTCACGCCCAACGCCATGCCGCGCGGGATGATGGTGACCTTGTGCAACGGGTCGGCATGCTCGCGCATGGCCGCCACCAGGGCGTGCCCGCCCTCGTGGTAGGCCGTGACCTTTTTCTCCTCGTCGGAGAGCAGCATGGACTTGCGCTCGGCGCCCATGAGGACTTTGTCCTTGGACACCTCGAAGTCGTACATCATCACCATTTTGCGGTTCTGGCGGGCGGCGTTGAGGGCAGCCTCGTTCACCATGTTGGCCAGGTCAGCGCCGGAGAAGCCGGGCGTCCCGCGAGCCAGGATGGAGAGGTCCACGTCGTCGGATAAGGGAATCTTGCGGGTATGAACGCGCAGAATCTCTTCCCGGCCGCGCACATCAGGACGTGGCACCACCACGCGCCGGTCGAAGCGGCCGGGGCGCAGCAGCGCGGGATCGAGCACGTCAGGCCGGTTGGTGGCAGCGATGAGGATCACGCCTTCATTAGATTCGAAGCCGTCCATCTCAACCAGCAACTGGTTCAGGGTCTGCTCGCGCTCGTCGTGGCCGCCGCCCAGGCCGGCGCCGCGATGGCGGCCGACCGCGTCAATTTCGTCAATGAAAATGATGCAGGGGGCGTTCTTTTTGCCCTGCTCGAACAGGTCGCGCACGCGGCTTGCGCCCACGCCTACGAACATCTCCACGAAGTCGGAACCGGAAATGGAGAAGAAGGGAACGTTGGCCTCGCCGGCGACAGCGCGTGCCAGCAGGGTTTTGCCGGTTCCCGGGGGGCCCACCAGGAGCACGCCCTTGGGAATGCGGCCGCCCAGCTTCTGAAATTTTTGCGCCTCGCGCAGGAACTCGATGATTTCGCGCAGCTCTTCCTTGGCTTCATCCACGCCGGCCACGTCTTTGAAGGTGACCTTCTTCTGCTGCATGGAGAGCAGGCGGGCGCGGCTCTTGCCGAACGACAGCGCCTTGTTGCCGCCGGTCTGCATCTGCCGGATCATGATGAACCACAGGGCAGCCAGGAGGATGAGCGGCGCCAGGTTCAGCAGCCAGGTGGGCCAGCCGCCGCTCTGCACATCCTTCACGTTCATGCTGACGTTGTGATCGCGCAACGTCTTGTACATGTCGGGGTAGTTGGTGGGAACGGTAGTGTGAAACTGGGCCTTGTTCTCGTACTTGCCGGTAACTTCTGCCCCGGTGATGGTAACCTCAGAAACCTTGCCTTGGTCCACATCGCTGAGGAACTGAGAAAAGTTGATTTCCTGGGTCTTGGCACCGGCGCCGCCGGCCTTCACCACCTGCCACAAAAGTACGCCGGACAGGATGATGACCAGCCAGAACACCACCGTTTTGACGGTTGAATTCACGCAAAAACTCCTAATCACTCATGAAGGGTCGAAAAAACACGCGGGAAGTGGCAGTCAAGCGACGCCCTTCCAATGAATTAGATGCTCTATCGCGGGTTTGGATAGAAGCAATAACTCGCGTCGTTCCATTGTAACCCGGTTGGGCCGGTCTGAGCCCAGGGATTTGAATGACCGAGGTCACCTAGGGCTGAGGCGCTGCCAGATAGGGCAAGTTACGCTCCAGCAGGGGGTTACCAAGACCATAACCGACCAGGAATTTATCGTCCACGTTGAAGCCGAAGTAGTCGGGTTGCAGGGCCACGCGGCGCGCCGCCTGGCGGTCAAGCAGGGTTGCCAGACGCACGGAAGCCGCCCCGCGGGAGCGCAGCCCGTTCATGAGGAAGTCGGTAGTG
>JBLMXE010000154.1:0-5692 GCA_050257615.1 Chlamydiota bacterium
CGCTGCTCGAAGGGCAGCTTCCGGAACACGGTCCACAGCATCACCGAAAGCCGGGGCACAGCGTGGTCGCCCTTCTCCGCCGCGCTGGCCGCGCCCCCCAGCCGGGCTGCGGCGGGTAACACTGCGGCCGCAAGAGCGGCCTTGGTGGCGGTGCGGGAAAACTCTCGTCGGTTCATGGTCGCCTTTCGTCCACCTCGGCGCAAAAACCCTAAACCCGGCAAGCGCTCCACCGCAACCTAAAAAGTGCGCCCCAGGCACTTACTTTTTCTTTCGTTCCGAGTATCATGGCGGGCTCTGCAAAATCCAGGCGCCGCGGTTCGCCGCCGGCGATGCTCTCCGCGCCCGGGGTTTTGCTTGCTTTCGATTCTTACATCTCAGGGGCTCCTATGCTGAAACGCCTTACCCTTTGCATTTCCCTGCTGGTCTTCTTTGCCGTCCTCTCATTTGCCGCCGATTCCGCTGATCAGAATGCGTGCCAGGGCGATCCCGGCCATTGGCGCCAGCTCTACAACGGCAAGGACTTGAAGGGCTGGAAACACGTGGGCCCGGGCTACATGACGGTGGAGAAGGATGGCCTGATCCATACCCACGGCGGCATGGGCCTGCTCTACTGGACGGGCGGCAAAGTCGGCAACTGCATGATTCACACCGTCTGGCGCATGCGCGACGAGAACGACAATTCCGGAGTCTTCATCCGCATCCCCATTCCCCCGACCGAACCGTGGATGCCGGTGAACTACGGTTACGAAGTGCAGATTGACAACCATCCCGAGCGCTCCAAGCCGCCGGAAGACGACCACCACCAGACCGGCATGCTTTACTCCCTGACCAAGCCGCTGGTGCCGCACGCCTGGAAGCCGGGCCCGGAGTGGAACACCATGGACATCACCCTGGACGGGCCGCGCACCATCGTGGTGCTCAATGGCAAGAAGGTGGTGGACTACAAGGAGGGCGATCCCGTCCCCGCCAAGAAGTTCACCTTCGAGCCGGAGCGCGGGCCGCGCCCCAACTTCGGTTACATCGGGCTGCAGAACCACAGTGACAATGACGTCGTGTTCTTCAAGGAAGTGGCCATCAAGCCGCTCAAGTAAGCGGGCGCAGGTTAATGGACCAGGAATCCGCGGAGGAGATATTCGCTATGAAAAATGATTTTTCCCGTCGTCAGTTTCTGCAGACCAGCGCGGTGGCCGCCAGTGGCCTGCTCGCCGCCAACACCATCCTGCTCGACCCCGAACCGCTGGGAGCGCAAACCAAGCCGGTGGCTCCCAGCGACCGCGTGCGCTTCGGCATGGTCGGCATCGGCATGCAAGGTTCGGGGCTGCTGACCAACGCCATCACCCTGCCCGGCGTGGAGTGCGTGGGCGCCGCCGACCTCTACGACGGCCGCCACACCCTGGCACGGGAGATCACCAATAATCCCAGCCTGCCTGCCTCCCGCCGTTATCATGACCTGCTGGAACGCAAGGACATTGACTGCATCGTGGCCGCGGTTCCCGACCACTGGCACCGACGCGTGGTGGCGGACGCCTGCAACGCCGGCAAGGACATCTACTGCGAAAAGCCCATGTCGCACACCATCCCCGACGGCTTCGCCATGGTGGAAGCGGCGCAGAAAAACAACCGCATCGTGCAGATCGGCTCCCAGCGCGTCAGCTCCAATCTGGCCGCCAAGGCGCGCGAGATGTATCACGGCGGCGTTATCGGCGACATCGAGATGGTCGAGCTCACCCTGGGCCGCAACGATCCCACTGGCGCCTGGGAATATCCCCCGCCGCTCGATCTCTCGCCCAAGAACCTGGACTGGAATACCTGGCTCAACGATGCGCCCAAAATTCCTTTCAACCCCTTCCACTTTGCCCGCTGGCGCTGCTGGAAGGAATACGGCACGGGGGTGGCCGGCGACCTCATGGTCCACCTGGTCAGCGGCATGATGTTCACCCTGGGCTGGAACGAACCGCCGCGCTCGGCGCAAGCCCTGGGCGGCATCTTCCGCTTCAATGACGGGCGCAACATGCCCGACTTCCACGTCGTGCTCTTCGACTACCACGGCATTCCCGTGTACGTTCGCCTCGACCTGGGCTGCGAGTCCGAGGAACTGGCGCGCTTCATGGGTCCGAAGGGCATCCTCGACGCCGGCGAGTTCCAGCTTCGCCATCAATTCCAGCCCGGCATTGACCTCGCCCCCAGCTACTACTCGGGCGGCTTCCCCCAGAAGATGCGGGAAGAGTATGTCGCCGACTGGCACGCCAAGCACGATCCGCCTCTGGGCAAGGAGCCCATGTATCCCACTACGGTTTACGCCGGCCACGACTGGGACGACGTCAAGCCGCACCTGTGGAACTTCTTCCAGGCGGTCAAATCGCGCAAGCCGGTGGTGGAGGATGCGGTGTTCGGCAACCACGCCGCCATCGCCTGCCACATGGCCAACGAGTCGTATTTCCGCAAGAAGCCGGTGTATTGGGACGAGGCTTCTAAGAGCATTCGCACCTAGCATTTGGCTGTTGAACGAAGCGGCGGCCGCGGCCGCCGCGTTTGTTTTGGCCCGGAACGGCGCCCGCTCGGCGGCCTCGACTTGCAACGTGATCGCGATCCGCGATCTGCACCAGGATTGGTTCAATTCTCTAACTTACGTGAAGCGGATTTCACGCCAATCACTTACTTATATTGCGAATCTGCGGATGAGGAAGAGCACAGCGATGACCAAAACACCGATTCCTGCCAGAATTAGGTACCGCTGGCCGTGCAGCACAATGGCTCCGAGGGCGCAGGCTGCGATACCGACCCAGAGCCTCTTGGTTATTCCTGTGATTGCTGGATGAACCTGTTCTGCCGCGCTATGTGCCGGTGTGTTCATCGTTCTTCCACGCCACCGGAATAGCAGCACACCATCAATAACGAGCATTGCTAAAGAGCCAAGCAACATGTCCGGGTACGAGCGAACCACTCCACGCTGGACTAGAACAACCAGTGTGCCTATCACTGCTGCATTACATATCGCCAGTAACCGCATTATCCCCAGTAACCGCATTGGTCGCCTTGGCACGTACTTTACCGCATCTGCACCACTTCTGGGGCGAAAAGCCCCAGCGTAATGAATGTGAAGCGGATTTATCAACAGTCATCCCCCAAAGAATGTCGTCAAACGAGCATCGGCGGCATCTGCAACTCCCTTGATTACATCGAAGGCTTGGCAGGCTGAAGCGCCCACAGAAAGAGAATCATGAAGGCAAACGTTATTACATAAAACAGCACGGAGTAGAGCCTCCAACGGCTGTTTGGGCAAAGCTTTCGGTGCGTTGTCCAGACTCTCTTGTGCTTGCTCATGTTCCACCACCAACGAGAGAACCTTTGACCCTCCGGCAGTCGTGAGTTCACCTCGGCCACTATCCTCCATGCCGCAAAATTCACCAGAAAGCCGAACAAGGTGAATCCTGCAAATGCTATTGCAACCTTTGTAACATCCGCACGTGTCATCTGCGAATTGGGCTGTCAGAGTTGTTGCTGTCGGGAACAAGCATAGACCAAAGGGCAACTACATTCCACGGTTGGCGAGAACAGGTCCTTATCACTCTTTACAAAACTCTGGGCCAGCGCATTTCAATGAGAAGTGATGAGCGGCTTCTCTCCAGTTGTCTCAACCCTGGTCGAATGTTATGCGAATAAAGGCAAGCTCTCTATGCGCGTTTGCGAACGAGGAGAAGACCGCCAACCATCAATATACCAACTCCGGCCACAACCAAATATCGCGAATCGCGCAGCACAATTCCGCCGAGAGTGCATCCTACGATACCGACCGAGAATGTCCTGATTATTCGTGTAATGGCTCGGCGGGGATAAGCCTCAGGCATTTCGCTATTTTACGGGCTGCGCAGTGTCGTCCCAAGATGATTGGTGATAACAGGACTTCACGTACATTATCCTTTTGCACCATTTCTGGAGCAAACGCCTAAGGCTAATGAATGCTAGAGCGATCTCTCAACAGTCATCGTGCGGCCTTTCCCGCCTTCAAGTCCAAGACATATCTCCGCGTCAGCAACAGAAGGGCAGACAACCCAATAATCCGACCGGCGGAAATTGCGATTAGCAGACCGTGAATGGGCGCAAGGGGCTGGACAATGTAGGACGCAAAGGAAATCGCCAGAATTGCGATTGTCGGCGCGCCGACGCAAAGCTGCATGCGGTTGAAGTCGATGGTGTAGCTCTTGAACGGGGCGACCAGTGCCTGCCCGACATTGCCATAGGGAAACCGGGTACAGTTCCGCGAGACTCTTCAGGAGTGTGAGGGTGATGCCTGCCTGGCAGTCCCGTGGGGTTGCAGCCCTAACCTGGCCTTTACCCGAGCCTACTTTGAGGCAAGAATCTCAGGCTTGGCAATCTCCGGCGGTTTGGCAAACAAGTCTTTCGCTTTAGCAAAAAGTGCCTTGGCGATTTCCCCGTTGAGATGAGCATTGCGGCCGTTTTCGTCTGCAAAGGTGTCGAAGATTCCGTATTTTCCGGCTCCCATCTTAATCGCGTACCAGCTAATCGTGCCCGTCTCGCGCTCCGCCAGCGGCTGCGCGGACTTGAGAAACTCTTCCACTTCTTTTTCTTTGCCCGGTTTGGCTTCCAGTTGCGCCCAAATCGCCAGTTTCCCCATTGTGTTTTCCTCCTCGCGGCCTTAATGCGTGATCGACGCATCTTACACCAATCATCGTGCCCGGAGCCTTGGTCGCCGTCAGTCGTAAGCCATAAGAACCGAGAAGCCGCCGAATCGAGCAGTTGGGGGCACAGATGGTTGACAGGTCTACCCCTATGAACGTACAACCCACCTCTGATGACCTCACGATACATTCTCGCTCTCGATCAGGGCACCACCTCCAGCCGGGCCATTGTCTTCGGCTTCAAAGGCCAGATGGTCAGCCTGGCTCAGCAGGAGTTCGAACAGATCTACCCCTCTCCCGGCCAGGTGGAGCACGATCCCGAGGCCATCTGGAATTCGCAACTGGCCGTGGCGCAAGAAGCGCTGCAACGAGCTGACATTTCCGCCCGCGAACTGGCCGCCATCGGCATCACCAACCAGCGCGAAACCACCCTCCTCTGGGAACGCGCGACCGGCCGCCCCGTCGCCAACGCCATCGTCTGGCAGAGCCGCGTCAGCGCTCCCATCTGCGACCAGCTCAAGGGGGATGGCCTCGAGCCGATGATCCGCGAGCGCACCGGCCTGGTCGTGGACGCTTACTTCTCCGGCACCAAGATCAAGCACTTGCTCGATACCATCCCCGGCCTGCGTGCCCGCGCCGAGCGCGGCGAAATCCTATTCGGCACCGTGGACAGCTTCTTGCTGTGGCGGCTGACCGGCGGCCGCCGCCATGCCACCGACGTCAGCAACGCCTCCCGCACCCTGCTCTTCAACATCCACACTCTCGACTGGGATGACGAGCTGCTCAAAGTTCTGGGCGTGCCCCGCGCCATGCTCCCCGAGCTGGTTTCCAGCAGCGAAATCTATGGCCAGACCGAGGCCGCGCTTCTGGGCGCGCCCGTTCCCATCGCCGGCCTGGCGGGCGACCAGCAGGCCGCGCTCTTCGGCCAGGTCTGTTTCCAGCCGGGAACGGCCAAAAATACCTATGGCACCGGTGGTTTCGCTTTGCTGAATACCGGCCCGCAACCGGTAATGTCGCAAAAAGGCCTGCTCACCTCTGTCGCCTGGAAAATC
>JBLMXE010000155.1:0-14143 GCA_050257615.1 Chlamydiota bacterium
ACCAGAAGAAACTCGATATGCTGGATGCTCACGTTTCGCAGTTTTATGAGTGGCTGCCCTGGCACGATGGACTGCTCGATCAGGTCCCCAAAGATCCCGCGGCGCGCAAGCGATGGCTGGCCACGCAGCAACCGGATAGCGTGCTAGCGGAGTGGCGTCAGGCGCTGGAGAAGCGCTACGGCTCGGCCGCAGCGAACATTAAACACGCAGAAGCGTTGGAGATCACCGAGTACGGCCGCCAGCCCAGTGAACAGGAAATACGCGAGCTGTTTCCGTTTTTTCCTGCCAGGTAGCAGTTCCGGCTGCCGGGTGGGACTACAATTCGAGCATGAATGCTGGGGCAGCGACATACCAGAAAGCTACTGCTGTCGAGCGCTTCTTCAATCGCGCCTTTGGGGTGCTGGTCGGACTGGGCCTGGGGCTGCCGCACAATTACCTGGTGCAGGTCCGCGGGCGCAAGTCCGGGAAGGTTTATTCCACACCTGTTGATCTGCTGGAGCTTAACGGTAAGCGATTCCTGGTGGCGCCGCGCGGGCGTACGCAGTGGGTGCGTAACGCCGAGGCCGCGGGCGAGGTGACGCTGAAGAAGGGAAGCACGCGCCTGCACTGCCGCATTCAGGCCATCTCGAATGTGGACAAACCCGAACTGCTCAAAGCCTATCTGGATCGCTTCAGAACCACGGTGCAGCGCTATTTTCCCGTGCCCGCGGGTTCACCGCCGCAGGCTTTTGTGGAGATCGCGTCCAATTACCCCGTTTTCGAATTGCTGCCCCACTAGCCGCTACTTCATGGTGAACAGCGCGTTGACGTGGGCCGTGACCGTGATCTTCTGTGGAGTGAATTGTTCGGTTGGCGGAGGCGGCGCCGCCATGGCCGCACCCATGGCCCGCTCCATCATCGGCGCCACCATCCGCACCTGCTCGAAGGTGTCCACGGACGCATAGGAGAGTGTGCCCAAGGTCCTTTGCGCCGCACCGGCCACGGCTGCCGCCTCCGCCCGGGCACGCCGGTAAGCATCTTCGGCTGCTTTCAATTTGGCGGCATCCATATCTTCCAGCGTATAGCTGATGCTCTGGTTGGCGGTCACATCCAGATCGGAAAGCTGGGAAACAATGGGCGCGACCTTGGAGAAATCCTTCAACTTAAGCCGGACGCTGCTGTTCACCCGGTAGCCGATCAGCTTGCGCTTGGGGCTGCGATAGTCGTACACCGGGTCGAGGGAGAAGAAGCTGATCTCCGCCGCTTTGGGTTCAATGCCGTTGGAGCGCAGAATCTGGCGGATTTGCTCCGCGGCGCGGCTGGCCCGGTCATAAGCCGCCTTCGCGGTTTCCTCCTGGGCGGAAATGTTGAACTGCACCAGCACAGTGTCAGGCGCGGATTCATATTTGCCATCTGCGCCCACGTAGATGGTGTTGGGCTGCGCCGTCACCGCCGGGTGCTCCTGCGCCACGGCGGCAGCCGCCAGTAGCAGCAGCGTCATTGCACATAAAAGCGCGAATCTGCTGATCATTCCCCATGCCTCCATTTCCTTCCAGCGGACTCGCGTGCTGCCATGCTGGACATGCCATTTTAGTGCAGTCGCCGGCCGTCCCCCCCGGCTCAGGGCACAGGCTGGATCGCTATGGAGCGCCGTTCGACTGCCTGCACGCGCCGTTGCGAAGTTATTTCTCGGCCTTGCAGGGATTTTTTTCCTACACTGTTGCAGGCCACAGTGCAGTTGTGTAAGGCTTTAAGCAGCCGACAAGGAGGCTCGATGCGGAAATGGTATGTGCCGTTGGCGGTCCTGGGTGTTGCCGGACTGGGAGCCTTGTTGCTCACCGAGCGAGGCCGGCAGACCTTGCGCTGGCTGAGCGAAAACCTGCAGCGCGCGGTGGAGTGGAACGAAGCCGCGCAGCGGGAGTTGGACCGCATTCAAATTGCCCTGAACCGCGTCGCCGAGTCCCTGGAAGCGGTGCAGTAAGCCGCCGCCTGTTCACGCTTACCGCCTTATGCGCACCCTCACTCTGCGTGGGGAGATGCGCTTAAAACGCTGACTCCCGACTCCCGACTCCCGCTTTTAATCCGTATCGAAGCGCTGTTCTTTCCAGGGATCGCCGTACATGTGGTAGCCGTTGCGCTCCCAGAACCCCGCCGCATCGTGATCGAAAAATTCGATTCCCCGCACCCACTTCACTGATTTCCAAGCGTATAAGTGAGGCACGATCAG
Source organism: Chlamydiota bacterium (assembly GCA_050257615.1). Lineage (GTDB taxonomy): Bacteria > Acidobacteriota > Terriglobia > Terriglobales > Acidobacteriaceae > JAICWP01. The sequence continues at coordinate 2,207 of JBLMXE010000155.1, forward strand.
GCGCAAGGGATAGCCGTGTTCCGGCGGCAGGGGTTGGCCGTCGTGGTGGGTAGCAAAGAGCACGTTATCCTGATCCAGGTCGGGCAAGGGAACATTGGCGGTGTAGCCCTGTTCAGCATGAACCAGCACGTAACCCGCGCCTGGCTTGAGCTTCACCAGGCTGAGAACTTCGCGAAACAGAACACCTTGCCAGCGATTGTCGAAGCGGCTCCAGCGGGTGACGCAATGAAAGTCGCTGGTCACCGCCGCCTTGGGCAAGCGGTTGAACTCTACCCAGTCGAGGCGGACAGGTTTTTCAACCAATCCAAAGATGCGAAAATCCCAGGTTGCAGGATCGAACCGGGGTACAGAACCATAGTGCAGGACCGGCCACTTGAGGGTGAGCGCCTGGCCTGGCGGCAGGCGGCCCGCCCGCTGCATCTCCTGCTCCCGCTGTTTGCGCTCTTTGCCGTCGAACAGCATGCGTGTCTTTTAGACGTACGGCGGGGCGGGAAGATGCAAATGGTCGGCGGTCGACGGTCAACGGTCGACGGCAGGACCAGGCCGATAGCCGAAGGCCGACGGCTTCCACGCGAAAACAGCGAGGGCACCCGCAGAGGGTGCCCTTGGTTCCATGGGGGACTGAAACTAGGACTTGCTGGCCAGCAACTGGCGCAGGTACAGGCGGGCCTGGTGCAAGCCGAACTGCGACTCCTGCTCGCTCACGCCCAGGGTGCGGGCGATGCGGGCGTGGTCATAGGCTTCCACATCGTGCAGCAGGAAAATCATGCGCTCGGTGGGTGGTAGTTGCACCACAGCGCGTTCCAGATCAACCCGCTTGACGTTGCCGCGAACGGAGGCCACGTCGCTGGTAGCGGCAATGTTCAGCCGCAGGATGCCGATGGGCATGAGATCGCGAATTTCACTCAGCAGGACGCGGTCCACGCTTTCCCCACCGGGGATGCTGCCGTTGGCGAAAGCCCGGGCAAAAACGCTGGACGAGATCTCTTCCGCCGCCACTTCGCTATCCGTCATCCAGAAGGCCAGGGCGTACACCCGGTGCCGATGTTCTTCGTAGGCTTCCTCATAACGGGCCAGGGAGGTCTCGGCCGTGACGGGAAAATGTGCCGCCAACCCGGTAATCTTTGCCTGATCTAGAGCTCTTGCCATTGTTCCCCCCTTTTGAAAACCTGTTGCAGGCGAATGTTGTGCTTGCTCACCCCATCCTCACATGTGCACGTTCCCAGCCATTTCCAGGAACCGGGAGAAGTTTGGCTCTTAAACAATTAAACCCCTGCCAGGCATAAAGTTGCCTTGGGAAATGCCGCGCTGGCAGGGGCCGCCGCAGCTAAGGGCCAACCCAGCAGAAAACAAGCCGTCCTTTCCGAATTACTTGAGAGTTGGGTAAAAGTGGGTGGTGCAGCCTAAGCAGCGAACATATAGGTACCTTGATACCCACAGGTGGAACTAGGGTGCCATTCAGCAGCTACGACGATGCCGTCGCCGCCATCGCCTTCTGTAGCAGCTTGCGGCTGCCGGCAATCAGATCGGCAACGCCAAAAGGTTTGACCAGATAAGGGATCTGATTCCCCTCAAGAAAGGTCTGCGTTTCGCCATCCAAGGTGGAGAAAACAAAGAGTACTCGCGACGCCATGCCGGAGCTGTGCTTGGCCAGCCAGCCATGTATCTCCGCCGCAGTCCAGCCGCTAGGCATGGAGCCGTTAAGAACCAGAGCATCAAAAGCGTCACCCTCCTCCAGCAGGGCACGAGCCTTGTTCGGATCGGAGATGGCCACCACCTCGGCGCCCGCTCCCGCCAGCACCTCGCGCTCGAATTCAAGCACGGCCTCTTCGTCCTCCACCAGCAGCAAGCGCCCGTTCAGCGCCAGTTCGCGCACAGGTGTGGCCACCGGGACGCGGACCGGTTCCGGTTTACCCGCCGCCGGCAGGCGCACCAGCAAAGCTGCGCCGCCCTCGGGCAGATTGCGGGCTTCGATTTCGCCGCCATGCTCCTTCAGGATGCCGTAGCAGATGCTGAGGCCTAGCCCGGTGCCTTTGCCCACTGGCTTGGTGGTGTAGAAAGGATCAAATATGCGCCCGGGATCGGCGATGCCTGGCCCGGTATCGCGAAAGTCAACGCACACCTCACCGTTCTCGGCAAACACCCGTACCGACAGCGCCCCGCCGCGATCCATTTCCAGCATAGCGTCCACGGCATTATTGACGATGTTGAGAAAGACCTGCTCCAACTGGTGGGGGTCGGCAGTAACCGCGGGAATTTCCTCCGCGATCTCGCGTTGCACGGCAATGTTGCCCCGCTTGAAATCGTATTCCCGCAGGGCCAGACTGTCTTCGAGCACGCGGCGAATGTCCACCGGTATCTTCTGCGGCGTGCGCTGGCGGGCGAAGGAGAGCAGGTTCTGCACCAGGCGATGGGTGCGCTGCGCCTGCTTCAGCAGTTTGCGCACGAAGTCGAGGCAGCGCTCCTCCAGAGCTTCTCCCTCCAGCAGTTGGGCATAGCCGAGAATGGCGGTCAAGGGATTATTCAGTTCGTGGGCGACACCGGCAATCAGCTGGCCGATGGCCGACATCTTTTCGCTCTGCAGCAGCTGGGCCTGCGTGCGCCGCAGATCGTCGTAGGCGCGCGTAGTTTCCTCGTAGAGGCGGATTTTCTCGATGGTGGTGGCCAATTGCCGGCCGATGGCGATCAGCAGTTTCTCATCCGTCGGGCTGAATTCCCGCTCTTGGCGGCTGCTCACACCCAGGACTCCGACGGGTTGCTCCTGACTCCACAAAATCACCCACATCCAGCACCGCAGGCCCTCAGCCCGGACGAATTCGGAGACGAAGGCGGGCAGGATTGGCAAATCGCGCTGTGTGATCAGGTCCCGGTGCGACCTAACCAGCATCTCCCAGAAATCTTGGGGCAGGGTTGTGGTACTGGCGGAACGAACTGCGGTATCGCTGCGGTGGCCCCAGGCGGCCCGCCGGCGCAGCGTGGAGGAGCCATTGTCGCTGAGGTAGACGGCGCCAGTTTCCGCCCCAAATAGGGTCACCAGCTGGCGCAACGTGAGGTTGAGAATTTCGTCCAAGTCGAAGGACTGGGTGGCGACCACCGCGATGGCGTTGAGCGCGTGCAGTTCCAGGTTGCGTCGCCGAATCTCGTCCTCGGCGCGCTTCTTTTCGCTCACATCGAGCAGGAAGCCCTGGTAACGTTCAATCTCACCGTTCTCACCGCGGGTAGCAAAGCTGGTTTCCGAGGCGGCCAGCGTCTCTCCATCCTGTTTCCTGAGTTGCACCTCGAAGCTGCGCACGTAGCTGTGGGCCTGGAGGGTCTGCAGCAACTCGGAACGCTGTTCCGGCGAGGCGTAGAGAGCGTCGGCGCTGAGCGCCAGCAACTCCTGCCGGCTGCCATAGCCGAGCATGCCAACCAGGGCATTGTTGCAGTCCAGCAGTTTGCCCTGAGCATCGGCCACGAACACTCCTTCCTGCACCTGCTCAAACAGCTGGCGATATTTTTCTTCTGCCGTGCGGCGGTCGGTGGTGTCGCGAATGATGTGGACCGTACCCAACTGCCGCTGGCCTTCTTCGCGGTAAGACGAGGTCCACACGTAGGAGGAGGTGGAAACCAGCGAGAAACCGCCGAAACAGGGGTCCGGCTCCTCGATCAAATCGCTGGCGCCCCGGCCGCAATACGGGCATTCTTGCCACCCCGTCTGTCCCCGGGGCAGCGCCTCCTGGCAGGTGCGACTGATGACCTCCGCGGGGGTGCGTCCCAGCCGCCGTAGCAGCGCCCGGTTCACCTTCATGATGCGGTGCTGCGAATCATGCACCAGGATGAGGTCTTCCATGGAATCGAAGGTGCTAATCCACTCTCGCTGCGAGCGCCGGATCTGACCGAACAGGCGCAGATTTTCTGCCGCTATCCCCAACTGGTTGGCAGTGGACTTCAGAAACGCCAGGTCGTCGCTGCTGTAGGTGCGATGCTTGGAGCCGGCCAGCGCCAGCACGCCGATGATGGCTTTTTTACCGCGCACGGGGATCAGCAGCAGGTGCTCGAAGCCCTGGCGCCGAAGCGCGTCGGCGGTGGGCGGGTCGGTGTTGCGCACACGGTGTACGAAAGGTTCGCCGGTCTGCAGGATGCGGGTAAGGGTCTGGTCCATCAGCCGCGACCGATGACTCTTCAGGAAGTCCAGCGACAGGCCGACGTGCTGGGTCAACACCATCCGCTCGCCCTCCAGCACGCGGAACCAGGCTGCCCGCGCCCGCATCAGGCGCTTCAGTTCCTGCAGCGCGACCAGGAGCATGGAATTGGCGTCCTGCGCCTGAGCAATACTGGTGGCCAGATTGTTCATTACTCCTAAACGCAGCGCGCGCAGGCGCGACTCATCGAACACGACCATCAGCATGCTGACCCCGAGGAACAGGTCAATGGGCAAATCGAGGGCAGCGAGAGAGTGGCCGGGCAACCAGCCTTCTTTAGGATGGAGCAGGGCCAGGGTTGCAGCCAAAAGCCAGGGGCCGGCCGCCCATCGCGCCCATGTGTAGCGCAGTAACTGCAGGGCAGCTACCACCGTAATGAGGTGAACCGTGACCAGCATCACCCAGAGCAGCACAGTGGAGTATGGCCACCATAGACTCCTGATTACTACTGTAACGAGGGCAACGCTGGCAACCGCGGTCGTGGGTAGCACCAGGGGCTGCGCCTCAGAGTAGAGCAGGACCGCGGCGGAGAGCAGAAAAGCGGCCAGAACAAAGGCGGCATCGGCCACCGCCGGGGGCGGAGAAATGCCTCCCAGGCTGAGGATAACTGGCACGCGGTAAATGACATAGGCGAGCCAGCCCACGATCCAGGTGAGGAAATAGCGCTCCCGAAAGGTACGAAACACAAGTAGGCTGGCAGCCAGCAAACCCAGTACAGCAAGAGATTCGGCTGGCAGAGTCGTGGCAACGAACTGGGCGCCCTGCTGCAGGCGCACCTCCCAATACGCGCTTCCGAATTCGGGAACGGTGCCGCGTATATAGCACGGAATACCTAAGGAATCATGGTTACTACCGGTTATTGCACCTCGAATGCAGCAGAAGTGCGCTACAATGAGCTTCCTCCAAACCCTGAGTCACCCTATGGCCGCAGAGCGCGTTCTTGTCGTTGACGACGAAGAAGCTATCCGCGAGGTCGTCACCTCGATGCTCCATTCGGCGGGCTATAACTGCCAGCAGGCCGGTTCGGGCAGGGAGGCGCTGGCCATCCTCGATTCCGGCGGGCAGTTCGAACTCATTCTTTCCGACCTGATGATGGCCGAACTGGACGGCATGGGCCTGCTGGAGCGCACCAAGGAAAAATATCCCGACGTGCCGGTGGTCATGGTCACTGCCGTCCATGACATCCTGATGGCTTTGAAGGCGATTCGGAATGGCGCCTACGATTACCTGCTGAAACCCTTTGAGCGCGAGCAACTGCTGAACACGGCCCGGCGTGCTCTGGAAAATCGCCGCCTCAAGCTGGAGAACCGCGCTTATCAAACCGGACTGGAGGCCCTGGTCCGCGAACGCACGCAGAAACTCGACAAGGCCAACCAGGACCTGACCGAAGCTAACCGCACCCTGAAGTCAGTCAACGATGATCTGCAACGCCTGAACGCGGAGCTGGAGCGCTCCTACGACATCACCTTGGAGGCGCTGGGCGACGCGCTCGACATGAAGGACGCGGAAACGGAAGGGCACTCCCGCCGGGTTACCGCCTTCACCATCGCCATTGCCCGTCAGATGGGGATCGCTCCCGACAGCCGCGAGATGCGCACTATTGCGCGCGGCGCTTTTCTGCATGACATCGGCAAAATGGCCATTCCCGACAACATCCTGCGTAAGCCGGCAAAACTCGACGCGCAAGAGATCGAGGTCATGCGCGAACATTGCTTCCACGGCTACCAGATGCTGAAGAAGATCCCCTATCTGCAGGAACCGGCAGAAATCGTTTATGCGCACCAGGAAAAATACGATGGCAGCGGCTATCCACGCGGCCTCAAGGGCGACGAGATACCGCTGGGGGCCCGCATTTTTGCCGTGGCCGACACCCTGGACGCCATCATCAACGACCGCCCCTATCGCCCGGCCCAACCCATCGAAGCGGCGCGCAAAGAGATTGCTGCGTGGTCGGGACGGCAATTCGATCCCGAGGTGGTCAAGACGTTCCTTTCCATGTCAACCACCATATGGGAGGATCTGCGCAAGCAGATTAACGCGCGGGCTCGCCTGTGTTATGGAGCGGTAGCAAAGTAATTCGCTGATTCCTGCTGCCGCCTCCCGTTACTTCTTCAGAATCGGGTTATATCCATCAGCCACCAGATGAGCGCGGGCCGCCTCTGCGTCCTTGACGTCGCCAAAGGGACCAACCTGCACGTGGTACAGGCGATCATGAGGCTGGTTGGTGGCAATAACTACGGGGTAGGATTTCTTCTTGAGGGCCGAAAGCAGCGCCTGGGCATCGTCCTTCTTGGTGACCGCGGCTACCTGCACAAAATACGATCCGCTATCAACTGTGCCCACCATGGGCTGGGCAGCTACGCCGGCGGCGGTGGCGGCGGCTAGGGGCGAATCGGAATTGTCGTTGGCCGCCGGCGAGGGCTGCGCTTCGGTGTCATTTTGTTTGACCGCCTGATAGAAGGTCAGATCACCGGCGCTGGGTTTGGCCGCGCCAGTGGGCTTTGGGGCTAGCTTGGACTCGGTCTTTGCCGGTTGCGCTTCGGCCGTCGTCGCCGGCTTGCTGGAACTCTTTCCCAGCGAGTAGCCCAATCCGAAGAACAAGGCGCAGATGCCCACCAGCCCAAAAAACAGAACCAGCATGCGTCCCGTGCCCAGGGTGATTTCCGTGTCCTGTGAAGCCGCCATACGACTTGACTCTCCTGTGTCCCTTGCCTGCCTTTTGTCCAGCCAGTAGGTGGTCACGGCGTGCTCGGCGCAGCCGTTTTAGGCGCTCCGCCGCCTCCCGCTGTTTTGGCAATCAGCTGCTGGAGACCGCTGAATATGTCCACCGGAACGGGGAAGACCACAGTGGTGTTCTTTTCCACTCCGATCTCCGTCAAGGTCTGCAGGTAGCGCAGTTGCACGCTGACTGGTTCCTCAGCCAGCAAGCGGGAGGCGTCCACCAGCCGCTGGGCAGCGGAGAACTCGCCTTCAGCATGGATGATCTTGGAGCGCTTTTCGCGTTCGGCCTCGGCCTGCTTGGCCATCGCCCGCAGCATGGTTTCCGGCAAGTCAACCTGCTTGACCTCTACGTTGGCTACTTTCACTCCCCAGGGATCGGTGTGCTGGTCGAGAATGGTCTGCAGCCGCAGGTTGATCTTTTCGCGGTGGGCCAGCAGTTCGTCCAGTTCCACCTCGCCTAGAACCGAGCGTAGCGTGGTTTGGGCAAACTGCGAGGTTTGATACACGTAATTCGAAACCTCCACCACCGCGCGCCGGGGATCAATCACTCGCAAAAAGATGACGGCGTTCACCTTCAGGGTAACGTTGTCGCGGGTGATGATGTCTTGCGGCGGAACCTCCAGCGCTTCCTGGCGCAGCGAGATGCGTACCAGACGGTCAATGGGAGCGAATACCAGAATGACGCCCGGCCCCTTGGCGCGTTCCAGCAGGCGTCCCAGGCGGAAGATTACGCCGCGCTCATATTCGGTGAGGATTTTTATGGAACTCAGAATGTACAGGGCCACGATGATGATTGCGATTACCGGGAAGGAAATCATTTTGGCCTCCATTCGGCCACGCCCGAGCTTAGTGCTGCGGAGCTTCTAGGCGGATTCTACAGCAATTACAAGGGCTTGCGCCGTGCTCGAAGGGTCGAGGGCGTTGCTTGGAAAGGTGCGGGGAAAAATTTCAAAGTTTCAAGGTTTCAAAGTTTCCATACCGACTGCTGTCGTGCTGTGCTCCTTTTCAGGATAGGCAGTCAACCGTAGAAACCTTGAAACCTGTGAAGCTTTGAGACCTAAGGCGTTGTCGGCGCCCGCGAGGGCTGCGCCGCGGCAACCGGCTCCACTTCCAGCCGCAACCCGTCAATGCGCCTTACCACCACGGCCTGCCCGGCATGCACGTTGCCTCGAGCCACCGCGTCCCAAAGTTCACCATGAATGAAGACCTTGCCATCGGGCGTGAGCGCGGTGTGCGCCGTCCCAATTTCTCCTACCAGTCCCTGCGCTCCAGTAACCACCTTGCCGCGACGCGCGCGCAAGGCAATATCCATCAGGAATACCGTGATCAGCCCAAGGGGAATGCTCACGGCCAGGGCGGTCAGCAGGTTCACCCGCATTTCCGGAATCGGCCCGTCCACCAGCAGCAGCCCTCCCAGGGTGAGCAGGGCGATGCCGCCAATGCCCAGCACGCCGTGGGTGGCAAATTTGGCTTCCAGCACGAACATGGCGAAAGCAGCCAGTATCAGGACGAGAGCGGCATAGCGCGTGGGCAGCAGGTTGAGGGCAAAAGCGGCGAGCAGGATGAAAATGACTCCCACAACTCCTGGAATCACGGCACCCGGATGGTTGAATTCGGCGTACAAGGCCAGCGCCCCAATGGCCAGCAAAATGAAGGCGATGTTGGGGTCCATGATGTAGTTGAGAATGCGCTGCTTGAGCGTCATCTCAAAGGGGCGCACCGGCTTGCCCACCAGATCCAGGGTCACGGTCTGCCCGCTGAAACGGCGGATGGGTTTGCCCTGGAGCTGCCGGAACAAGTCGTCCTGGCTTGAAGCCACAAAGTCAATCAGGTGCTGGGAGAGGGCCTCGCCATCGCTCCAGCTCTTCGATTGCCGCACGGCGCTCTCCGCCACCTCCACGTTGCGACCGCGCTTAGCCACAATAGAACGCATCAGGGCGGCGGCATCGTTCTCCACCTTGGTCTTCATGATGTCGTCCATCTTGGGCCCCATGAGGGCAACGGGATGGGCGGCCCCGGTGTTGGTGCCGGGTGCCATAGCGGCTACGTCGGCCGCCTGCAGAAGGAAGAAACCGGCCGAAGCGGCGCGGCTGCCGCTGGGGGCCACGTAGATGATGACGGGCACCGGAGAGGCCACAATTTTTTCAATGATGTGGCGCGTGGAATCTGCCAGCCCGCCCGGCGTGTTCAGTTCGATCAGCAGCGCCTGGTCTTTTTCCTGGTCGGCCTTCTTCAGGGCGCGGCCGATAAACTCGTCGCTGATGGGCTGAATGGTGTCATCCAGGACAATCTTGAGCACTTGCGCGGAGGCGGCGGAAGCACAGCACAGCAAAAAAATGGCGGCGCCATAAACCGACCGCTTTGGCCAGTACCGGCTCATTCCTTGGGCACCTTCTGCGGCAAAGTATTCGCGTCCAGCTTCTGCTGGAGGGCCAGCGCCTCGGCATTGCCGGGATCGAGCCGCAAAGCCCGCTCCAGCAGACTAATGGCTTCCTGCTTATTATTGTCTCTCAGGTTGATCCTGGCGAGGATCACATAAACCTCCGCCGAAGGATTTAACCCCAGTGCGGTGACGGATTCGGCGCGGGCGCCCGCCGCGTCATGTTTGAGATCCAGGGCCTCCGCCAGAGCGGCGTGTGCCAGGGCATTACCGGCATCGAGTTCTACCGCCTCGCGCAGTTGATTTTCCGCCTGGCCGGGGAAGCCTTTGGCCAGCAGGTCGCGCCCTCGCTGCAGGTGATAGGCGGCGTGCCTGCGCGGATCCATCTTAGCCAATCGCGACTCCGACGCGTTTTGCATTTCAATGGCGAGCTCGCGGAAGGCGGCTTCGTCATAATTCCGCTTCACCCGTTCCAGTGGCGGCTTGAGAGGCGCCGCGGAAGATGTAATGACAGTCGCGGAGTTGACGCCAGCGGGAGGGGTCGCGCGCGCAGCCATCGCCGCCAGCAGCCCCTTGGCCTCGCTGTCGTCAGGATGCAAGGCCAGGCATTCGCGGAGTTGCCGGCTTGCTCCTGCGAGATCGCCTGCCCGGAACAGCGAGACTCCCAGGTTGAAGCGATAATCGCCATCGCCGGGGTCGGCATCTACCGCCTTTTGGAACAACTGTGTCGCCTCTGGTTTGCCCAATCGTGCGCTGACCACGCCCAGGTTGTTGTACACCTCGATGAGGGGAAACTGTTCCAGCAGGTAGCGAAAGGCGGTTTCGGCGCGCGGGAAATTGCCCTGGTAGTAAGAAGCGAGCCCAAGAAAAAAGTTCGCCTCGCGAGCCAGCGGGTCGCTATTGGGAATACGTTGCAGCCAGCCGGCGGCGGCATCATAATCGCGCGCCTGAAAATAAGTTTTGCCCAGCTCCAGCATGGCTTGCGAATAAGAAGGGTCCAGGCGAATAGCGGCGCGCAGGCGCTGCAGCTTGTCGGCCTCTGTGGCTGCGGTCAGGCCACGAATGTAGTCTTCAAACGCATCCAGGCGCAGCGCCGGCGCCTGCGCCAGGAAAGCCGACCGTGATACCGGGTAGTCCGGCTGCAGAGCGCGCAGCAAATCCCAGGCCAGGGCGTTTTGTATCTGCAGCAACTGGGGCAAGGGGCCGCTTTCCTTTAGTTCCGGCGAGAGATGGCGCAGCTTCATGCTTAGCAATTGCGCGCTGGCACTGAAGGTCTGTCCGTCGAAGCTGTAGCTGCCCAGGACCGCGTAATCCACGTCCATTTGTTCGGCAATGCGGTACAAGGTGGCCCGCGAAGGATGGATGGCGGAGGGAATACCGGCGCGGTCGTAGGCGTGCAAACGGGACTCCCGGCCGAGCACGTAGACGTCATCCGAGGTCATACGCTGTCCCAGCACCTCGGAAAATGCTTCTGAAATCCACTCCAATCCGGGAGCGTTGGAGCGGTTTTCAAAAGGCATAACCAACACGGTCTGCACCGTCGGCACAATCTGCTGGCCGAAAGCGGAAGCCGCCAGACTCAAGCCCAGCCAGCAGCCAACAACTAAGCAACGAGGTCTCAAGGTAGGCCGATTATACCCATACGGAATTTTCCCCGGCGTAACTACTCACCTGCGGCTTCGGGCTAAAACGGCGGCAAACCCGCCGCAGAGAGGCCAAGTCTAAACCAAACATAACCAAAACAGCTCCCATTGGAGGACACAGATGAAAAAGCTACTCTTTCTGCTGGCGGTGATGCTGATCGCGATTGGCATCTCCGTGGCCCAGACAGACCAGACCAATCCCAACACTAACCCCGCCAACAGCCCCACCGCCACCCAGAGCACGCCGAGCGCGCAGGGCACCGCTACCCAGGGAGCAACCGACCAGACCAGCACCACTACGACTAGCAGGCACCACAAGGGTGCCAAGGCCGGCAACCTGCCGCAGACAGCTTCGCCACTGCCCCTGTTGGGATTGTTGGGCATGGGCTCGCTGGCCGCCGGTGTTGCCACTCGCAAGAAGAAACGCTCTTGATTTACCCCCGTGGCGGCGAGCGGCCAACCCGCCGCCACGCCGCCCTCGGGACTCTCCTGAAAAACCGTCAGCGCTCAGCTATCAGCTTTCATTAAGACGACGAGCTCAAACCTAAGAACCGACAGCTGACAACGATGCGACTGCTGATCATCACGGCAACAAGGGCGGTAATCCTCCTTCTGCCATGCAGCCCGGAAGGCATAAAAACATCCAATTGCAGCAATGCTAGCATCTCATTTGGTACGGGAGTGTCCAGCAAACTTGCCTTCAAGGTTCTACATACATATAATCCGGCTCTCTGTGTAAATGCGTGCAGCACAACGGCCGAAGCGCACGGAGCAGGATGATGCCCAGTGTGCCCGGCTAAGAGCGCGGACCAGAGGCTTGGGGGCGCAGTTGCGTACCTGGGTGGCAGTCACCGCTAGTTTCCCGAGAAATCTGGAGGAGCAAGGAATGAAGAAGACGCTTGTCAGCATCGTGCTGGTGATAGCTGCGGTCGCGATCATGGAAGCTGTGCCGGCGCTACCGGCGCTGGCGCAACAACCCTCGGCCGCAGGCCAGGCGGCGCCTTCCGCACAA
>JBLMXE010000156.1:0-8019 GCA_050257615.1 Chlamydiota bacterium
GGTACGGCGATACCGGCGCCTGGGCCCAGCACCTGAACCAGGCGCGCATGCGGGCCGTGGAAAATAGCCGCTGGCTGCTGCGCTCCACCAATACCGGCCTAACCGCCTCCATCGACCCCTATGGCCGCATTGTGGCCCGCGCGCCGCGCAAGGTGCGCACCGCCCTGGAAGCTCCCTATGCCCTGGTCAGCGGAACCACTTTCTATACCCGCCACGGGGACTGGTTCGCTTACCTGTGTGCGATAATTTCCGTGGCAGCGCTTTTGTGGCGCGAGCGAGTCCCTTCCAGGATGGTTTCCCCGTAATGGCCGAAGAACTCGAGCAAGAATACGTGGCGCTGAAGGATAAAGTGCGCGACCTTCGGGAGTATCTTTGACGCGGGCCGCCTGCGCCAGCAGCTAAGCGAAATCGAGAAGAAAGCCGCCGACCCCGGCCTCTGGTCGAATCCCCAGGAATCGCAAAAGGTGATGCGCGAGCGCAAGCGCCTGGAAGATGTGCTGGCGACCGAGACCGACCTGGCGCGCCGCAGCGACGACATCGCCGCCTACCTGGAACTGGCGCGGGAAGGCGAGAACGTTGCCGCCGATCTGAAGCGCGAGCTTGACGCCCTGCGCGAAACCGTGGACCGCATCGAGACCGAGACTCTGCTCGCCGGCGAGAACGATGCGCGCAACGCCATTGTGACCATTCACCCGGGCGCCGGCGGCACTGAATCGCAGGACTGGGCGGAGATGCTGCTGCGTATGTACCTGCGCTGGGGGGAGCGGCACGGCTTTGAAACCGTGCTGAATGACTATCAGCCGGGCGAAGAAGCCGGCATTAAGTCCGCCACGTTCAGCGTGAACGGACAGTACGCCTACGGTCTGCTGACCAGCGAGATCGGCGTGCACCGCCTGGTGCGCATTTCGCCCTTCGACCAGGCCAAGCGCCGGCATACCTCCTTTGCCAGCGTGTTTGTTTCGCCGGAAATTGATGAGAGCATCGAAATTGTCATCAAGCCGGAGGAGCTGCGCGTGGATACCTACCGTTCCAGCGGCAAGGGCGGGCAACACGTCAACACCACTGATTCCGCGGTGCGCCTTACCCATATTCCCACCGGCATCGTGGTTGCCTGCCAGAACGAGCGCTCGCAGCACAAGAACCGCGAGCGCGCCATGAGCATTTTGCGCTCCAAGCTCTATGAGCACGAATTGGAGAAGAAGCGGGAAATTTCCAAGAAGCTGGAAGAATCCAAGCTGGACATTGACTTCGGTTCGCAGATTCGGTCTTATGTGCTGGCGCCTTACCGGCTGATCAAGGACCATCGAACCAAGGAGGAAGTAGGCGACGTGGATCGCGTGCTCGACGGCGACATTGATCCGTTTATCCGCGCCTACCTGCGCATGCGGCGGGGCGGGAAGAATTGAAGAATTGTGTAATTGAGTAATCGGGTAATTGTGTAATTGAGAAGCTTTACCGAGTTAGCCGTTATGCTTGATGCATCGCAACCGCCGAATTCAATTACTCAATTACCCGATTACACAATTACCCGATCGCATGCTGCTGCCCGGGGCCGCCGCCTGGAGTACTTCACCATCGCCTGGAATTCGGCAGAGGCAGTCGCCTCGCTGCTTGCGGGCCTCTTGGCCGGCAGCATTGCGCTGGTCGGCTTTGGTCTGGATTCTGTAATCGAAGTCTCGTCCGGGGCGGTGCTGCTGTGGCGCTTGCGGACGGAACATGACGCGGAACGCCGCGAGCGTGCCGAGCATCGTGCCCTGCGCCTGGTGGGCATGTGCTTTCTCGCCCTCGCTGCGTATGTGGCCTTCGATTCCATAAAAGGCCTGATACAGCGCGAGGCTCCCCAGGAAAGCCTCTTCGGAATCGGAGTGGCGATTGCCTCGCTGATTGCCATGCCGCTGCTGGCGCGGGCTAAACGCCAGGTCGCCCGGCAACTCAACAGCGGCGCCATGCACGCCGATTCTCGCCAGACGGATTTCTGTTTCTATCTCTCCGCTATTCTGCTGGCTGGTCTGGTTCTGAACGCGCTCCTGGGCTGGTGGTGGGCCGATCCCGTAGCCGCCCTGGTCATGGTGCCTTTAATCGTCCGCGAAGGAATAGAAGGCCTGCGAGCGAAGCGCTGCTGCGATTAACATCTGCCTGTTACCCTGGATGCACCGCCGAAACTTCCTTCGCCAGAGGATAATTTTCCCCTGTCATCCTGAGCGAACGTGACCGAGCTTGCGAGAGAGCGCGAGTCGAAGGACCCCTGCGCCGATCAAACCACTGCCACTCGCTCCAGGGAGTTCTGCTAATTTTTTCCCGACGTTCCGGCTGCAGGTTAGCAAACCTCGATGAATGGTCGGTGAAAACTCCCTCCGACAGTCTGCTCACGCCGCCCGCGCAGGGGTATTTCGACTCGGGCGTGCGCCCTCGCTCAATATGACAGGTCGCGGAGACGGGGAGCGCGTTCCACATCAGCATCGTCCGCACAGGATCGCCCCTCCAATGCGACCGTTACCTCCGTAATCAGGTCAGGCACACATCCGCCTCCCGCTGGTGTATTACCCTGTTGTCTGGGATCGGTTTAATTTCATGGCACGCATGGTGGACATGATTCGGCAGTCGGAGGTGCCGCCCAACCTGCTGCGCACTGCCGCCAAAGGTGCTCTTTCCGTGCCGCCGGCGGAAATGATCGAAATTCTGGTTCTGCTGACCAGGAACCCGGCCTTTGGGGAGCAGGCGCGCCTGACGCTGGCCCGTTGGGACGAAGCCGCCTGCCTGTCGGCGGCTTCCGATCCACATACCCCCGCCGAAGTCCTGGAATACATGGTGGAGCCGCGCAATCGCCGCCCCATCCTGTATGCCGCACTGCTGGAAAATCCGTCGGTGCCGGAGGGGAAACTGGCGGAGACTGCGGCTACCGCCGGTCGTGAGGTAATTGAACAGATGCTGGCCAGCGCGCGGGTGAAGCATTCCCGCTGCATTTTGCAGGCTCTGGCCGGGAACCACGAACTGAAGGACGCGGAAGCGGCTGGCATCAAGACCCTGCTCGCGGCGCTTCCAGCAGAGCCGGCAGCTCAGGGAGGTGCGGATTCAGGAACGGAGCCCAGCGACGAAGAAATCAAGACGTTCCTGGCCGAGCACGCCGCGGAGATCGCCGCCGATGAGGGCAAGCCCTTCCACGTGATCGGCGGCATCGAGGAAACGGACATTCCTCCCGCAGCGCCAGCTCCGGTATCCGCTGCAGCCGCGCCGCCTGCTGCCGCTGCCAAGCCGGCGCCGGAGCCCGAAAAGAAGGCCAAGAGCGTGTTGCAGAAGATTGCCGCCCTGACCGTGGGCGAGCGCGTACAGTTGGCCATGAAAGGCAACAAAGACGAGCGCTTCATCCTGATCCGTGACGGGGCGCGGGTGGTGCCGCAGGCGGTGCTGGAGTCGCCCAAGCTGACGGACACAGAAGCGGAGATGTTCGCCGGCATGAAGAACGTGCAGGAGGTGGTGTTCCGCGGCCTTTCCAGCAAGCGCAAATTCGCCAAGAACTACCGCATTCAGCGCAATCTGGCCTTCAATCCCAAGGTGCCCATTGATCTGGCCCTCAGCCTGATCAACAACCTGCTGCTCAGCGACCTCAAGGCGCTCTCCGTCAACAAGGAAGTTCCGGAAACGGTGCGGAAATCGGCGCTGCGCCTGTTCGTGCAGAAATCCGATACCCGCAAGAAATAGTCATTCGGCAGATTCTCTTCATCCTGTCATCCTGACCGAGGGCGACCGAGATCGCGAGGGAGCTTAGGAGGAAAGCTCCGTATCGGGGCATGGCTTCAGCCATGCCGATGAGCGGTTGCTTTAGGATTCGCCTTCAGGCGCTGCCATCAAATCACAGCGGCTGAAGCCGGCTCTGGTCGCAGGCGGGCGCGGCACGACTGAAGTCATGCCCTGATACGAACCCTCTCCTTAAGGAAAAGGAACACGTCGCACGGGCACATTGTGTCAGTAAGGCGTGTGCAGAGATGTCCCTGCTATACAATCTCTCCCGAGGAGCAGCCATGCCCGTACCCGGTCAGGATCCGATTACCGAACTGCTGAAAACTGCCAAGACCATCGCCGTGGTCGGCCTCTCCAACAGCCCGCTGCGCGCCAGTTACGGCGTTTCCGCCTACATGCAGGGCGAGGGCTACCGCATCATTCCAGTCAATCCCAACCTGCGCGAGCCGGTGCTGGGCGAGCAACCCTATGCCTCGCTGACGGATGTTCCCGATCACATTGACATTGTGGACATCTTCCGCCGTTCCGAATTCGTTCCCGAAGTGGTGGACCAGGCCATCCAGTTAGGAGTTCCCGCCATCTGGATGCAAGAGGGCGTAATTCACGAGTTGGCCGCGGCCAAGGCCCGGGAGGCTGGCCTTTTCGTGGTCATGGACCGGTGCATTCTCAAGGAGCACCGCGACCGCCTTCGCTAAGGGGGACGAGCATGGTGGAGTTAGGTGCAAACGTTGTTCCGGTTGGGCCGTGGCGCTGTAAACATTGTGGGCGTGAGCTGCTGCTGTTGACTGATACAACGCCCGGACCGCCGGTGCGCGGCTATGTGAACTGCGTGTGCGGCGAAGAGCACTACGGCGGAGCCTCTCCCGTGGCCTTGTTCTGGCGCACCGAAGACGGTAATTGGGAGCGGGCGAACGAGGAAAAGGCCAAGGAAAACCTGCTGGCTGGCTGACTTGCCAGTCCTCCGCTATTCTGCAGCCCGAGTTATCACGCCGCAGGCGATGCGGTCGCCGGCATTCCCAGCCGGGTCAGTTTTCATGTCATCCGGCTTGGCGTGGATTACCAGCGCCGTGCCGCCATTGCTGAACAGTGAGTGGCTGCCGCTTCCCAGGGTGACATCTTGATTGGTGACTCTGAATTTTGCGTTGCCGCTCTGATCCACGGTGAAGTTCGCCATATCGCCCGCGTGGTGGCCCTCAGGATTCTCCAGGCCGTGCTTTTTCCCTTCGGGATTGAAATGCGGGCCAGCCGACTTGAAATCCGGCGGCTCGCATTTCGCGTTCTGGTGAAAGTGCAGCGCGTGCTCGCCGGGCGGCAGGTTCTTGAGATTCAGTTCCATTCCAATGCCGGGATTGGACTCCCAGATCACGGCCGTTCCCACGGTCTTGCCCTGGGCGTCCTTTAATTCGACCACCTTCTTGGCCCAGGCCGGCAGGGATAGCGCCATAATTAGAATTGGAAAAACCAGAGTGGACAACCGGCGGAATCTCATAGACACCCCCAATTATTAAGTTACAAATTACTCAATTACAAATTGGAGTCACTCTGCCTGGACCAGAATCGCGGTGGCGTCGTCCTGCAGGCCACGGCCCGCGACGAAGGCACGCACATCGTCCAGAACTCCTTCCGCACAAGTCTCCGGTTGGGAGTCGAGCAATTGCTGTAAACGCCGGCTGCCGTAATCCTCACCGCGGACGTTTTCCGCTTCGCTGATTCCGTCGCTATAGAAGAGCACGCGCGCGCCGGGCGCCAGATCAATGCGCGTCTGAGGGAAATTTTCCTGGGCAAAGCCGATGGGCAAACCATTGGCGCCGCTGATCACCTGGGCGGCCTCGCCGTTGGCCAGGAGCGGCCAGGGATGTCCGGCATTGGCGATGGTCAGGGTGCGCTGTGCCGGATCGAGCACCGCATACAGCATAGTCACGAAGCGGCCGACGGGAAAATCGTTGAGCAGCAACCGGTTCAAGCAGTCGAGCACCTCGCCGGGCGCGGCGCAATTCTCGGCCAGCGAGCGCAGAATGCCGCGCGCCGCCGACATCATCAGCGCCGCCGCCGTGCCTTTGCCGGAAGCGTCCGCCAGCACCAGCCCCCAGCGGTCATGACACAGGGGAATAAAGTCGTACCAGTCGCCGCCCACCGCCCCCGCGGGAAGGGAGAAGCCGCTGATCCGGTAGCCGGGGACCAGGGGCGAACTCTTGGGAAACAATGCTTCCTGAATCTGCCGCGCTTCCTGGGCTTCACGGTCCATGCGCTCGCGCGCCAGACGCTGTTCGCGAAACAGGCGGGCGTTCTGGACCGCTACTTCGATATGGCAACCAAGGGCTTGCAGCAGCTGCAGCTTTTCCGCACAGAAAGCATCTACGTCGGGGTGGGCGGCGGTGAAGACGCCGATCAGTTCGCCATCAACGTTCAGGGGAATTCCGACTTCGGAACGCGTGTCCGGCTCGCAAGCGATATAGTAGGGATCAATGCGTACGTCGCGGGCATAATGCATACGCCCGGTCAGGGCCACGTGGCCCACGATTCCCATGCCCGGTTGCAGGGCGTGGCCTTTGTGGTGCATGGAGCAGCCGTGCACCGCAGCCAGGGTCATGTCTGCGCCCTTGCCTTCCCGCAGGTAAATGTTGGATTCGAGGATGCCGAACCAGCGGGAAACGTCGTGCACGATGCGCTCGATAAGCGCCTCGAGGTCCAGGATGGAACCCATCTCCCGCGCCGCGCGATGAAGCAGGAGCAAGCCTTCGCTGTCATCGGGGGAAAAAGGCGCGCGAATAGGTTCGGCGGTCGGTCTCGGATAAGTCGCCACGGCACGCCTCCAGGAACCGGTAGTCGGGAGTCGGTAGTCAGCAAAATCAATCGCAGATGTTGCGGGAGCAGCCCAACTCGTACATTTGGATTGCGGTGAGTGCCCTTACGATTCTTTTTTGTCCTGTTTCGGGCCGTCCTTTGCCGTCTCGGCCCGCCGCTTCTTAATCTCCTCCATGCGCTCACGGATGCGGCGTTCGACCCCTTCGGCGGTCGGCTGGTAGTATACCCGCCCGCGCAGGTTGTCGGGCAGGCATTGCATATCCGTCACCTTGCTTTCGAAGTTGTGCGCGTACTGGTAATCCTTGCCATAACCCATGGACTTCATCAAGCCGGTGGGCGCATTGCGCAGATGCAGGGGAACCGGTTCCGCCACGGTGCGCTCCACGTCTTGCTGGACTTCACCATAAGCGGTATAGAGGGCATTGGATTTGGGCGCCAGCGCCAGATAGACGGCAGCCTCCGCCAGCGCCAGGTTGCCCTCGGGCATGCCGATGAAGTCCACGGCATCGCGGGCGGCGACCGTGAGCGCCAGCGCCTGCGGATCGGCCAGGCCGATGTCCTCCACCGCCATGCGGACCAGGCGGCGGGCCACGTAGAGCGGGTCTTCACCCGCCTCCAGCATGCGGCCAAGCCAGTAAAGCGCGGCGTCGGGATCGCTATTGCGCACCGATTTATGCAATGCGGAGATGATGTTGTAGTGTTCCTCGCCTGCTTTGTCGTAGAGCAGCACACGCTTCTGCAGCGCGTCCTGCACGATGGCGTCAGTAATCTCGGCACCCGGCTTGTTGCCATGCGTCTGCAGCGCCAGCCCGGCCGCGACCTCCAGCGCGTTGTAGGCGCTGCGCGCATCGCCGCTGGAGTAGGCGGCAATGCGGGCCAGGGCTTCGTCGCCCACCTGCAGTTGCATTTCGCCCAGGCCGCGTTCTTTATCCGCCAGGGCGCGGCGCAGCAGGGTGATGATCTGCTCCTCGCTGAGCGGATTGAGCACATACACCCGGCAGCGCGAAAGCAGGGCGGAGATGATTTCGAACGACGGATTTTCGGTGGTAGCGCCAATCAGGCGGATGGCCCCGCTTTCCACGTAGGGTAGGAAGGCGTCCTGCTGTGCCTTGTTGAAGCGGTGAATCTCGTCAATGAAGACAATGGTGCGGGTGCCGTACTGGCGCGCCTTGTCGGCGTCGGCCATCACCTGCTTGATTTCCTTGATGCCGGAGAGCACGGCGGAGAACTCGATGTACTCGGCGCGAGTCAGGCGCGCGATCACCTTGGCCAGCGTGGTCTTGCCCACCCCGGGCGGGCCCCAGAAGATGATGGAGCCGGTATCGTCACGCTCAATCTGGGTGCGCAGCGGTTTGCCCGGACCGACCAGGTGTTCCTGGCCGATGAACTCCTCCAGCGTGCGCGGGCGCATGCGGTCGGCCAGCGGGCGCGTGCGGTCTGCGGAATCGTCCGACGGAATGGGCTGAAACAGATTCA